>JADHLS010000037.1 GCA_016780605.1 Reyranella sp. | reverse complement strand
CCCTGGGAGACCTCGCTTTGATGCAAAGCGTGATCAACGGTCCGCACCCTCAACAAATGGCGGCGCTACGACCGCAGATACAGTATCCGACCAGCTATGCCGGCATTCGCGGCTGGAAGATCGCATACAGCTTCGACCAGGGCTGGGCAGTGCTCGATCCCGACGTCCGGCGCAATACGGAAAGCGCGCTGAAGCTTCTGGAAGATCAGGGCGCTATCGTGGAAGAAGTGGCAATAGCCTGGAACCTCCAGGAAATCCGGGCCGCTCTCGCAAAGGTGCTGATGTCGACCGGCATGGGCGAGCAGTTGCAACAGATCAAGGCCATGGGGCGTCCGGACGATCTGACCACGTACGGCAGGCATTTCGTCGCCCAGGCCGAAGTCAACGGAGGCGCGCGTCAACTCGCTGAAGCACAACGGTATGCGGAAAGTCTGTTCACGCCGTTCGATGGGCTCTTTGCCAACGGCTTTCGTGCCTTCGTCTGTCCTGCCGTGACGACCACCCGAGTCGTCGCCGATTTCGACTTCACAGCATCGAAGCTGCTCGTCGATGGCAAGGAGGTCGACCCGTTGGTTGGCTGGACGCTCACCCAGCCCTTCAACCTCATGTACACCATACCGGTCGTGACCGTGCCGACCGGCCTTGCGAGCAATCGCGTGCCCACCGGCGTGCAGATTGCCGCGCGTTCCTTCGAAGACCTGATCGCGTTCCAAGTCGCCTCCAGCCTTGCATCCGCAGCGCCGCAGATGTTTACGGGTGACTTGATGCCTGACTTTCGCAACGCGCCCTGACCAAGAAGCGTGTGAGACTGCCGAGCCTCTCTCGGCGGAAACTACGCACGGCTGCGGGAGCTCAAGAAGGTGTTTGACCCGGCAAACCTGTTCCGAATGAACGCCAACAGCGTGCCAGCGTAGATCGTTGATGCTGATCCTCGTCCCAATATGGTCGCGCTGGTAGACGACGACGCTTCCTATCGCGACATGCTGGCGGCTGCCCGATTGATTTGCTCCACCGGAAGTGGCTGATCGATCGCCTGCCGACGGGAGAATAGCTCAAGATGCCCATGTCCGCTGAGCTCAAGCATGCCTTCAGGGCGCCCGATGAGCAGGACGCGACCTACGACGCGCGGCAGAGCAGCCAGCGCTAGGGCCGATCGGCTTCGGCCTACTGCAGCACGTATTCGACCAGAGACCCGTCGTGCGCCTTGAAGGTCGTCTTGACCCAGCGTCCGCGCGCATCGAACCACTGGTGCATGGCGAAGCGGTCCTTGCCCTCGTATCTGTAGTGCATCGCATCAACGATGCCGGACGCCGTCTTGACAGGCTCGCTTCCGATCGCCGTCACCTTGATCGGGTCGACACTACCCTTTTGCGAGTTCAGCAGCTGGGACTGCAAGGTCTGGCGCAGGTTCCAATGGGTGGAGGGCATGACGAAGCCAGCCAGGCTGCGCGTGTATCCCGACTTCTCCGGCGTGTGGCGGTCCACCACCAGGCCGTCGGCTTGCCGCGTCGCGCGCACGACATATTGCTTGCCGTCGTCATCAGTCGTGGTTTCGAGCCCCACAAACTCGCTGCCGTCCCAGGTTTCACGGGCACGGTGGCTGTAACGGAAGGCCGTCAGCCCGACGATCTTCACCGCCAGATCGACCGAGGTCGTAACCACCAGTCGTCCGCTCTCGCGTTGAAATGACAGCAAATGGGTTCCGATCTTCTGGCCGTCGCGGTAGGCGGCGAAGGAGTGGAAAGACCCGTAAGCGGCATCCGGCGGTCCAGCGGAGGCCGTCTCCTGGGCGCGGGCCGCCTGCCATCCCGCGGCAAACACGGCCAGGATCAACAAGACACGTCCCATGCGGCCATATGCACGCAAGGCGAAGGCGTAATCAAGCGGGGGCATCGTCGGCAGGCTTCACTGCAAAATG
Source organism: Reyranella sp. (assembly GCA_016780605.1). Classification (GTDB taxonomy): domain Bacteria; phylum Pseudomonadota; class Alphaproteobacteria; order Reyranellales; family Reyranellaceae; genus Reyranella. Next base: position 13,036 of record JADHLS010000037.1, on the reverse strand, counting down.
CGAGGCCTTCACTGCAAAATGTCAGGCCTTCGCAAACGTCAACCTCGCTCAGCGACCGGCCGCGACCGCGCGGCCGTAGCGGTCGCGGTCCTTCTCCTGGCAAGCGATCGAGCGGCCTGCGGTCAACGCCTGCAGCTTGGTAGCGGTCCGGTCCGACCGACCATAGGCTCCTCGCCATAAGCCACGGGGAGCCAATTGCGGTGACCAGCACAGCGCGGCGTGGTTCATGCGGCATGGGACAACTAAGCTTGACGTGAGGAAAAGATAGCCCAGCCGCTGGTGTTGCCGGCCGAACCTTGGTGCTGTGGCCTACACGATCGGCGCGTCGTCGCCGGGCCGATAATCGTCCAGGACGCGCCGTCACGAAGCGGGCCATCCTTTCGGCGGCACGCTGCCGGCGATAGCGCGGCAAGCGCCAGCCCGTGTACGCGAGGGTCGCGAGTATGGCGTCGCCGTCGTGCGGATAGTTGATCGGCAGCTCCACCCAGATCGAACAGCACACCGGTATGGCGGACCGCGCCGCCGAGTGCGCCTCCACCATTTTGCCTTGTCGAGCGCAGCACCCCGAGCCGGCCTCAAGCCGTTCACAGTTCGCTTTGTGCTCCGGCGTACCCGCACGATTGAAGTCGGTAAGGATGCGCACAAGAGCCGCGATTTCAGCCGGCAGCAACCGACGCTGCGCAAGGGTGCTCAACAGCGGTGCCCGCCGGAACGGGATGGGCGGCATCTTCGCCAGTTCCTTACGCCGCGCCTCGAGGGCCGCTTTCTCCTTCAGGCGGCGGCGCGCCTTCTCTTGCTTCCAAGTGCTGCAGCGTTAGCCAAATCGGCGACCGATGTGGTCGGAGCGCCGTTGACGTGCGCCGCTACTGGCGTGACCACCGACACCGCTGGTGAGGTTGTTGACTGCATGAAGTTTGAGAGGAGACGGGCAGGTGAGGATGTTGGCTTGCGGAGGCCGAGACGTCGTCAATGTTGCTTTCGCGCACGCGGCGTCTGACAAGCTTCATGCCGTGCTTCGGTTCAAAGCGCTGATCGAAGGCGATGCTCGAGGCGCCGATCGCATCGCTGGTGCATTGGGCTGATTTACACGGAATTGAGCACGTGAAGTTCCCAGCGGATTAGCAAGGACTCGCGCCGTCGAATCCCAGCGATGCCTGTCCTAGTGAAGACTCGGGCAAGGCGGGGTCGCATTTTCGTATTGTGGTGCGGGTGGTCGGAATCGAACCGACACTTCCGTGAGGAAACCAGATTTTGCATCCCACTATGGCTTTCGCCACGACGCTTTAGCCGGTCGGCCTCCGCGCTTTGATGGGCTGGACTTTATCTTCACCGTGGGCATTTGCCGTTAGGTGGCTGCCGTAAAGTCTCTACACCTTCCTGATCACTCAGGCTTGGCTCGGGGTTAGCATCGTCACGACACGGAAGCTTTCACCGAATTTGACAGCAAGCTACTGACCCGTTTCCGGACCAGCGACCCACATTTAAGTCTGGCGCGTCTACCAGTTCCGCCACACCCGCCCGTTATCGTCGCGCGCTCCCGCGCGCCTGCACCTATGTTGCACCTAGCGCGATTTACACGCCCACCGCGCCCACTTGCCGTACTCGTCCAACTGTCGAAAATCAAACGACTTTTCACCCGTTCGCGCAAAACGTCGCATGGTAGACAAACCAGTTTTTGAGTCAGGCGCGTCTACCAATTCCGCCACGGGGGCACGCTCTGGTGCGGCGCGAATAAAGCCGATGCGCGGAACGGGGTCAACGCTTGCGAGGCCCCTTTCCGTCCGGTTTTATGCCGCCCGCCATGCATCCCTACATCCACGCCAGGAGCCATCCCGACAAGCCGGCCTACATCATGGCGGGCAGCGGCGAGACGGTGACCTATCGCCAGCTCGACCAGCAATCCAACCGCATCGCGCAGCTTTTCCGTTCGCTGGGCCTCAAGGCCGGCGACCACATCGCGCTCTACCTCGAGAACAATGCGCGGTTCTTCGAGATCTGTTGGGGCGCCCAACGTTCGGGGCTGGTCTACACGGCGTTGAGCTCGCGGCTTACCGCGGAGGAGGTCGACTACATCGTGACCGACTGCGGCGCCAAGCTGTTCGTCACGTCGAAGTACCTGGCCGAACGCGCAGCCGAGCTGGCGCCCCTCATGAAAGGCGCCAGCCACCGCTTCATGATCGACGGCACGACCCCGGGCTACCAGTCGTGGGAAGCGACGGTGGCGCGCTGCCCGGCGACGCCGATCACCGACCAGATCGCGGGCCACGACATGCTCTATTCATCGGGCACCACCGGCCGGCCCAAGGGGGTGGTGCCGGTGCAGGAGCCGCAGCCCATCGACTACGACAATCCGCTGCTCGCCATGACGCGCCAGCGCTACGGCATGGGCGAGGACACCATCTATCTCTCGCCGGCGCCGCTCTATCACGCAGCACCGCTGCGCTTCAACATGAGCGTCATGCGGCTGGGCGGCACCTCGGTGATCATGGAGCACTTCGACGCCGAGGACTTCCTGAAGCTGGTCGAGAAGCACCGCGTCACGCACAGCCAGCTCGTGCCCACCATGTTCGTACGCTTCCTCAAGCTGCCTGACGAGGTGCGCCTGAAGTACGACGTGTCGTCGCTGAAGTGCGCCATCCACGCCGCGGCGCCCTGCCCGATCCCGACCAAGGAGAAGATGATCGCCTGGTGGGGGCCGATCGTCTGGGAATATTACGGCGGCACCGAGGGCAACGGGCTCACCGTCTGCAACTCGGCCGAATGGATGGCGCACAAGGGCACGGTCGGCCGCGCTGTCGTCGGCTCTCTCAAGATCTGCGACGACGACGGCAACGAGTTGCCGCAAGGCGAGGCCGGCACCGTCTATTTCGCCGGCGGACGTGAGTTCGCGTACCACAACGATCCCAAGAAAACCGCGGAATCGCGCAACGCCCAGGGTTGGACGACGCTGGGCGATGTGGGCTACGTCGATGCCGACGGCTTCCTGTATCTCACCGACCGCAAGGCCTTCATGATCATCTCGGGCGGGGTGAACATCTACCCGCAGGAAGCCGAGAACCTTTTGATCACCCATCCCAAGGTCATGGATTGCGCCGTGTTCGGCGTGCCCAATCCCGACTTCGGCGAGGAGGTGAAGGCGGTCGTGCAGCCGCGCAACATGGCCGACGCCGGCCCCGCGCTCGCCGAGGAGCTTTTGGGCTTCTGCCGCCAGCACCTCTCGGCCATCAAGTGCCCGCGCAGCGTCGACTTCGAGGCCGAGCTGCCGCGCCATCCTACGGGCAAGCTCTACAAGCGCCTGCTGCGCGACCGCTACTGGCAGGGCCGCGAGAGCAGGATCGTGTGATGGCTTTCTACGCCGCGACGCCGATGCCGCGCTGGTCGAGGAAGCGGTACCAGGTGATGAACGCGGCGAGATAGAGCTTGTTCAGCCCATGGAAGGGCAACGGCTTCATCGTCGTCGGCGGCAGGGGCAGCGCCGCCGGATCGCCGGAAGCGATGTAGGCCGCCATTGCCCGGCCCATCGAAGACTGCAGCGCCACGCCGCGGCCCATGCAGCCGATGTCGATCAGCAGGCCCGGCGCCGGCTCGTGCAGGTGAGGCAGGTGATCGCGCGTGGCGGCGACGCGGCCGCCCCAGCGATAGTCGATGGCGACACCCTTCAGCTGCGGGAACACCCGGCCCATCATCGATTCCAGATGCTGCCAGTCCTCCGGCCCGTTGGGCTCGCGCATCGGTCCGCGTCCGCCGAGCAGGAAGCGGCCGGCATGGTCGAGACGGTAGTAGAGCACGACGCGGCGCGAATCGGACGTCGCCTGGCCGCCCGGCAGGATCGACTTGCGCACGTTGTCCGACAACGGCTTGGTCGCGATCTGGAAGGAGTTGGCGGCAATGATGGTCTGGCGCAGCTTCGGCCACAGGTCGCCGGTATAGCCGTTGGTCGCCAGCACCACGCGATCGGCCGTCACCGTGGCGCCGCCGGCCGTGCTCACGACCCATTTGCCGTTGTCGCGGGCGAGCGCGGTCGCCGGCGTTTGGCCGTGGATCGCAGCGCCGGCTGCCAGCGCCGCCCGCGCGAGGCCGCGCGCATAGGCCAGAGGCTGGACCACTCCGCCGCGACGATCGATCCACGAGCAGAGATACTGGTCGGTGCCGATGTGCCGCTCGGTCTCGGGCTTGTCGAGCATGGCTACCGGAGCGCCGCGCCGCTCCCATTGCGCGACGCGCGATTTCAGCGTGCCGACCATGTCGGCGGCATGCGCGGTCTGGATCCAGCCATTGCGCGTGTTGGGCACATCCATGTGGTGCTTGTCTATAAGCTCCCACACGACGTCCGCCGTGCGACTGGCGAAATCGACGAGCTGCGGGCCGCGCTCAGGCCCGAACATGGTCTCGAGCTCGTCGGGATCGAACTTCAGGCCGGGGATCACCTGGCCGCCGTTGCGGCCGGATCCGCCGAAACCCGGCTCCTTGGCCTCGAGCACGACGGCCTCGATGCCGAGTTCCGCCAGATGCAACGCCGTCGACAGGCCGCAATAGCCGCCGCCGACGATACAGACGTCGGCCGTAACCGATTCCGCGAGCGCGGGCGTGGCCGGTGCCGGCGGCGCCGTCGCCGCCCACAGCGAAGGTTCAAGAGGAAAAGGCTCGGCCATCACATCTCACGCATGCTTGTCCTCATACGAAGGTATGGGGGAGCGCTACCCTATCGCCAACTGCACCCTTGGGCGAGCGCGTGCGATCAGAAGGTCAGCCAAAGCCGAGGTGCCCCATGTCGATCCGCCGCCGAGTTGCCCCTGCCCTTGCTGCTCTGCTGGTTTCCACCGCGCCGCTCGCGGCGATCGCCGAGCCCATCCACAACATCGTCCTGGTGCACGGCGCCTGGGTCGATGGCTCGGGCTGGCGGGCCGTGCACGACATCCTGGTCGGCAAGGGCTTCCATGTGACGGAGGTCCAGGAGCCGGAAACCTCGTTCACCGCCGACGTCACCGCGACCCGGCGCATCCTCGATCTGCAGGACGGACCGACGCTGCTGGTCGGCCACAGCTACGGCGGCTCGATCGTGACCGAGGCCGGCGTTCATTCGAAGGTCGTCGGCCTGGTCTACGTCGCGGCCCACGCGCCCGATGTCGGCGAGGACGAAGGCGCGCTTGGCAAGCGCATGCCCAGCGTTCTCGCCAAGGCGCCCGGAGCGGTCGCCACGACGGCGGACGGTTACACCTATCTCGAGAGGTCGGCCTTCCCCAAGCTGTTCGCGCCCGACCTGCCGCTTGCCCAGGCCGAGTTCGAGGCGAGCTCCCAGGTGCCGGCTGCGCCGGAGGTCTTCACCACGCCGCTCACTGTCGCCGCCTGGCGGACCAAGCCGAGCTGGGGGATCGTCGCCGGCGGCGATCAGATCATCAATCCGGACCTCGAGCGCTTCTACTACCAGCGCGCCGGCAGCCACGTGACCGTCATCCCGGGCGCGAGCCACTCGGTCTACGAATCGCATGCCGCCGAGGTCGCCACGGTGATCGAGGACGCCGCGCGGCAAGTCGGGCAGACCAACTGAAGCCATGCTATGGGGAGCCTCCGATCCAAGGAGGTTCCCATGAAGGCTGCCGTCGTCACAGAGAAGGGCGTCCAGTACACGGACGCGCCGAAGCCCGCGCACAAGCCTCATGAGATCCTGATCAAGGTGCGCGCGGCGTCGCTGAACCGCGCCGATCTCGCGGTCGCCTCCGGCCACGCGCATGGCCGGATCGGCGGCCCCGGCACCATCGTCGGCCTGGAATGCGCCGGCGAGGTCGAGGCGGTCGGCGCCGAGGTCAAGGACTTCAAGCCCGGCGATCGCGTCATGAGCTCGGCGGCCGGCGCCTTTGCCGAGTATGCCGTCACCGATGCGGGCCGTGCCCACAAGATCCCGGCCAACAACATGAGCTTCGAGCAGGCCGCCTGCATGGCGGTGGCGGTGCAGACCATGCACAACGCCCTGGTCGGCGCCGGCCGCTTGAAGAAGGGTGAATCGGTGCTGATCCAGGGCGCCAGCTCGGGCGTCGGCCTCCTGGGCATGCAGATCGCCAAGCATATGGGCGCCTCGATCGTCATGGGCACCTCGACCAACGACGGCCGTCGCGCGCGCCTCAAGGAATTCGGCTGCGACCTCGCGCTCGACACGCGCGATCCCAAGTGGCCGGACAAGGTCAAGGAGGCGACCGACGGCAAGGGCGTCGACCTGATCGTCGATCAGGTGTCGGGCGGCGTGATGAACCAGAACATGGAGGCCGCCGCCATCCTGGGCCGTATCGTCAATGTCGGCCGGCTGGGCGGCATGAAGGGCGAGTTCAACTTCGACCTGCATGCGCTGAAACGCATCGACTACATCGGTGTGACCTTCCGCACCCGCGGGCCAGAGGAAGTGCGCGCCATCGTCAAGGCGGCCCGCGCCGACTTGTGGCCAGCCATCGAAGCCGGCAAGCTCAGCCTGCCCATCGACCGGACTTTTCCGCTTTCCCAGGCGGCCGAGGCGCTGGCGCACATGAAGGCCAACGCTCACTTCGGAAAGATCGTCCTGGTCGTCTGAGGCGGGAGGTACGCCCATGGCCAGCCAGACCTATGTCAAGACGGAAGTCGTCGGCAGCTCGGACAAATCGGTCTCCGATGCCATCGAATCGGCGATCGGGACGGCGTCACGCTCGCTGCGCAATCTCGACTGGTTCGAGGTGGTCGACGTGCGCGGCCGCATTCGTGACAACAAGGTGGCAAGCTACCAGGTCACGCTGAAGCTGGGCCTGCGCTACGAGCCGAAGGCCTAGCTGACATCGCGCTTGCGCCCGCCGCGGCGAATGCCCATTTTTGGCGATGAAAGGGCATTCGTCATGAGCAAATCGATCAACCATCTCGCCGCCGCCGACAACCTGTTTTTCGGCAAAGGCGCGCTCGACCGTCGCAAGACCGAAAAGATGGTCGACGATGCCCTGGCCGGCTGCGACGACGGCGAGCTGTTCCTGGAATACGAGCAGAGCGAGAGCCTCGCCTTCGACGACGGCAAGCTGAAGAGCGCGTCGTTCGACACCACCCAAGGCTTCGGCCTGCGCAGCGTCGCCGGCGAAGCGACCGGCTTCGCCCATGCCTCGGCGCTGGACGAGCAGGCGCTGAAGCGCGCCGTCTCGACCGTGAAGGCGGTACGCGGCGGCCACCGCGGCAAGATGGATGAATCTCCGCGCGGCACCAACCAGCTGCTCTATGCCGACGACAATCCGATCGACGGCGAGGCGTTCGCCCGCAAGGTGGCGCTGCTGCAGGAGATCGACGCCTATGTGCGCGGTAAGGAGCCCAAGGCGCGGCAGGTCTCGATCTCGATGGCGGCGTCCTGGCAGGTCATCGAGATCATCAAGTCGGGCGGCTGGCGCGCCGCCGACGTGCGGCCGCTGGTGCGGCTGAACGTCAGCGTCGTCTGCGCCGACGGCAGCCGCATGGAAGCGGGCAGCACCGGCTCGGGCCGCCGCGCGGCCTACGGCGACATCTTCAAGCCGGAATACTGGAAGCGCGAGGCCGACGAGGCGATCCGCCAGGCGCTGGTGAACCTCGAATCGGTGCCGGCGCCGGCCGGCGAGATGCCGGTGGTGCTGGGCTCGGGCTGGTCGGGCGTGCTGTGGCACGAAGCGGTCGGCCATGGCCTGGAAGGCGACTTCCATCGCAAGAAGACGTCGGTCTTCAGCAAGATGATGGGCGACATGATCGCCTCGCCCGGCGTCACCGTGGTCGATGACGGCACGCTCAGCGACCGCCGCGGCTCGCTCACCATCGACGACGAGGGCACGCCGACGCAGCGCAATGTCCTGATCGACAACGGCCGCCTGGTCGGCCTGATGCAGGACCGCCAGAACGCCCGCCTGATGGGCGTGAAGCCAACCGGCAACGGCCGGCGCCAGAGCCACGCCTATGCGCCGATGCCGCGCATGACCAACACCTTCATGCTGGGCGGCGATAAGGATCCCAAGGAGATCATCGCCTCGGTGAAGAAGGGCCTCTACTGCGCAAACTTCGGTGGCGGCCAGGTCGACATCGTGTCGGGCAAGTTCGTGTTCACCGTGACCGAGGGCTACCTGATCGAGGACGGCAAGCTCGGTGCGCCGGTCAAGGGCGCGACCCTGATCGGCGCCGGCTCCGAGGCGCTGACCAAGGTCGGCATGGTCGGCAACGACATGGCGCTCGATCCCGGCATCGGCACCTGCGGCAAGGACGGCCAGGGCGTCCCGGTCGGCGTCGGCCAGCCGACCCTGCGTATCGATGCGCTGACGGTGGGTGGAACGGCGACTTAATCTCGCCGGACCGCGGACCTCCAGGTCCGCTCATAAATCATGAGCGAGCCGGAGGCTCGCGGTCCGGCAAGACTTACGCCTTCGCCGGCGCCTTCGTGTAATCGGCCTCGCTCACCGGCTCGAACCAGCTCGTCGCCTCGCCCTTGTCGTTGGTCTCCGACATGGCGAGATGGACCATCATCGTGTCCGGCGCCGAGCCGTGCCAATGGCGCGCACCCGGCGGGATCACCACGGTGTCGCCCGGCCGGATCTCCTGCACCGGCTCGCCCTCGAGCTGATAGCGGCCGACGCCCGACAGCACATAGAGCACCTGGCCGACGGCATGCTTGTGCCAGTTGGTGCGGCCGCCCGGCATGAACGACACGCGCGAGGCGCGCAGCCGCGAGGGCTGCTCGGGCGCGAAGACCGGGTCCGACAGGACGTTGCCGACGAAGTTGGCCGCTTCCGCCTTGGCGGTTGGACGAGACGCGGCGCGCATGATCCTACCCTTCATGGCATTCCCTCGCTTGTTGTGAGAGCCCGATCCTAGCGCGGACTCAAGGCGCGTAAAGCCCCTTGGCGTGGGCGAGGGCCACGCAGATCGCCTCGATGGCGTCGAGCGTCGGCGTGTCGATGCCGGCGCTGCGCGCGAAGGCGACCGGGGCGCGCACGATCGATTCGATCTCCATCGGCCGGCCGAGATCGTAGTCCTGCAGGATCGACGGCCGATGGCTGGTGTAGACGCGCTTGGGGCCGTAGCGCTCGTCCGGATGATCGTCGAGCTTCACGCCATGGGCCGCGGCCACGGCCAGCGCCTCGGCATGAGCACGGCGCGACAGGCGATTGACCAGCGGCGTCTTCTGCACATGCACGGGCTGGCCGGTGACCAGGCAGACCGTCGACCCAGTAAGGTTGGCCATCAGCTTGTGCCAGATCTCGTAGCGGATGTCGGTGGTCGCCGGCGAGCCGATGCCGGCGCCCTTCAAGGCGGTGCGCAAAGCCTCGATGCGCGGGCTTTGCCGATCGTCGGGCTCGCCGACCCAGAGGATGTTGCGATCCGGCACCTCGTTCTCGACCACCCCAGGCGCGATGACATGATTGGGCGAGCTCACGACCGCACCGACGACGCGGTGCATGCCGACCGACTTCGCGAGCGCGCCGCCGGGATCGAGCCGCGACAGGTCGGGCGCCGGCGGCCGATCCTTGGACAGACCGTGGCCGTACCACCAGGGAATGCCGTTCTGCACGAAGGCGACCGGCGTGTCCGGCCCGAGCAGCGGCGCGATGCCTTCGCCGAGCGCGTGATGACCCGAGGACTTCAAGGTCACCAGCACCGCATCCTGCTGGCCGAGATCGGCCGGCCGATCCGACGCCTTCACCTTGGCCACGATCTTCTTGTCGCCGGCCAGCAAGGTAAGCCCGTTGGCGCGGATGGCGTCGAGGTGCGCGCCGCGCGCCACGATCGAGACGTCGTTGCCCGCCTCTGCCAGTCGCGCCGCGAAATTGCCGCCGATGGCGCCGGCCCCGTATACGCAAATCCGCATGCTCCGCCCTCCGCTCCTGGCCTAGGCTCGTATCCAAACAGGAGGAGACAAGCCATGGCCGAGGCTGAATATCGTGGATTGATCCGTCGCAACAATGCCGATCTCGCCGCCTGGCTCGCCAAGCGTCCGCCTGAGAAGGCCTTGGAGCCGGATCTGCCGATCATCGATCCGCACCATCATCTGTGGGACGCCCCGCATCGCCAGCGCGGCCTCTACCTCCTGCCCGAGCTGCTGGCCGATACCGGCGGCGGCCACAACATCGTCTCGACGGTCTTCCTCGAATGCCAGTCGATGTTCCGCGCGAGCGGGCCCGAGGAGATGAAGCCGGTGGGCGAGGTCGAGTTCGTGAACGGCATCGCCGCCATGAGCGCTTCGGGCCAGTACGGCAAGACGCGCGTCTGCGAGGCGATCATCGGCTGGGCCGACCTGATGCTGGGCAGCCGCGTGCGCGCCGTGCTCGAGGCCGAGATCCAGGTCGCAGGCGGCCGCTTCCGCGGCGTGCGCTACGGCACGTCGTGGGACGAAGGACCGGCCGGCCAACATGTCTCGCGGCCGATCCCGCGGCACCGCCTGCTCGATCCCAAATTCCGCGAGGGCTTCGCCGAGCTCGGCAAGCTCGGGCTGACCTTCGATTCGTGGCACTTCTTCCCGCAGCTGCCCGATCTCGTCGACATCGCTCGGGCTTTCCCCGACCAGTCGATCATCTGCGACCATGTCGGCGGCCATCTCGGCATCGGGCAGTACGCCGACAAGCAGGCCGAGACCCTGCCGGTGTGGAAGAAGAACATGCAGGATCTGGCCGCGTGCCCGAACGTCACCGTGAAGCTCGGCGGGTTGGGCATGACTTCGTTCGGGTTCGGTTTCGAATTGCGCGACACACCACCTTCTTCGCAGGAGCTGGCGGCGGCGTGGAAGCCTTACATCGAGACCTGCATCGAGCTGTTCGGAACCAACCGCTGCATGTTCGAGAGCAACTTCCCGCCCGACAAGCAATCCTGCGGCTACACCGAGCTGTGGAACGCCTTCAAGCTCATCACCAGGGGCGCCTCGGCCGCGGAGAAGAAGGCGCTGTACAGCGGCACCGCTGCCCGCGTGTACAAGTTGGTGGCGCCTTAGCTACCTATCCAGCCACACGTCCTCGAAGCGGGCGCCGTTGTAGATGCTGTTGGTGTGCAGGACGACGCCCTTGACGTAGGGCTGCCAGCAGCCGGCGGCGCGGCCGTGGAGGATGATCGGCCGGGCGATGTCCTCCTGCAGCTTGCGGTCGATCTCCCACACCATCTTCAGGCGCTTCTTCTGGTCGAGCTCACGCGACTGCGCCTCGAAGAGCTTGGTCATCTCGGGGTTGCAGTAGCCGTTGTAGTTGCGCAACGAGCCGCAGGCGTAGCCTTCGAAGAAGCCGACGTCCGGATCGTCGACGGCCGTGCCCGTCAGGTTGAGCGCCACTGAATAGTCCTTCTTGAAGACGCGGTTGTAGTAGACCGAGGTGTCGATCACCTCGAGCTCGCCGTCGACATAGACGTGCTTGAGATGATCGATCAGGATCGTCGCGGGGTCACGGAAGGTCGGGATGTTGCGCGTGCTGACCCTGACTTTCAGCCGCTTGTCCGGCCCGTAACCCGCCTCCTTCATCAGCTCACGCGCCTTCTCGCGATTAGCCGGCACGTTCTCATAGCCGACGATGGTCTTCACCATATCGGGAGGCATGCCCCACACGCCGCTGGGCGGCGGCAACATGGCGCCGCCCAGGCTGGCCTCGCCCTCGCTCAGGATGTCGATGAAGGCCTTGCGGTCGAGGCTGAGCGCCAGCGCCCGGCGGATCCTCGGATCGTCGAACGGCGGCATGTCGCGGTTCACGATCAGGTTGGTGCTGACCCCGGTGTCGCGCATGACGCAGGTGGCATGCGGCGCGTCCTTCTTCATGTTCTTCCACAGCGGCACCGTGAGGTCGGTCGGGAAGGTCATGTCGAACTTGCCGCTGGCGAAGGACAGCATGCGCGTCGAGCGGTCGGGGATGATGGTGTACTCGATGCCGTCGAGATAGGGCCGGCCCTTCTTCCAGTAGTCGGGGTTCCTCACCACCTTGATGCTCTCGTTCATCTTGAACTCGGCGAGCTTGTAGGGCCCCGTGCCGACCGGCTTGCGCCGCATGTCGGCCGACGGGACGTGGCAGGGATAGATCGGCGTATGGCCCGAGGCGAGCAGCGCCAGCAGCGCAGGCTGGCGCTCCTTGAGGTAGAATGCGACCTCGGTGTCGCTCGTCGCCGCCACCTTCTCGACGTTGCTGTACCAGGCACCGCGCGGATTGCGACGGATCTTGTCGCCACTCAGCAGCATCTCGAAGGTGCACTGCACGTCCCGGGCGGTGAATGGCTTGCCGTCGTGCCACTTCACGCCCTGGCGCACGATGAACACCAGCTCCTTGCCGTCCTCGCTCCATTGCCATTTGGTGGCGAGGTCGGGAACGATGGAGTCGAAGCTGTTGCGTGGAACGTTCTGATCGAAGACGACGAGGTTGTTGTAGAGGCCCATGAACGGCACGACGACGGAGATGGTCGCCTCCTCATGGATCGAGGCGCTGGGCGGCGTGTCCATGTGCTGCATCTTGAGAATGCCGCCTGGCTTCTGGGCGCCGACGGGATTTGCAAGCGCCGTCAGGCCGGCCGCGACCGCAGCCGGAATCATCCATGCCGTCTTCATGTTTGTTTCCTCCCTGCTCTACGCGCGCGACCTCCTAACTCACCTCGACTGAATTGAGGGAACTGTGGGAGGAAGTGCAGGGGTTGGCAACACCTCTTGCCGGCCCGCGGGCGGCCAAGACTAAGACTGACGCGTCTCGGCGAGCCTCAGCGAATCGATGAAGCGTTGCGCGGCCGCTTTCGATGGTTCGGAGTAGTTGGCGGTCACCAGCAGGCGATAAAGCCGATCCTTGACGATATAGGTGCGCATCATGACCACCGAGCCCTGCTGGTCCTCGATGTCGAGCGCGTAGCCGTCCCAGCCCTGAAGTGTGACCGGCTCGTCGCGAACATATTTGAACTTGGCGCGCGGGAAGGCCTTCTCGGCTTCGCCGCGGCCGAGCTCGCGTGCCATCTCCTTGCTGTCGTGGCTCGAGAACCAGCCAGGCTGGTAGTCGACATAGTCGAAGTCGAACATCTCGCCGTCGCGCTTGGAGGCCCAGGCGATGCGCTCGCTGGCGTGGCCCTTCTCCTT
>JADHLS010000036.1 GCA_016780605.1 Reyranella sp. | reverse complement strand
CCAGATGAAGCCGTTGCGTTCAACTGCCGCCAGGCGTCGAAGGCCATGCGTGGAGCGGTCGACCTCGCCGAACGCGTCGGCTTCCCGAACGCCGAGCAAACGTCCATCGAGGCCGTAGGCCCATCCATGATAGGGACACGTGAAGGACCCGCCGGTTCGCGCGCAGCCTTGGGCGAGATCCGCGGTCGCCAGCTTGGCGCCACGATGGCGGCACACGTTGAGGAACGCGTTGACCTTGCCGTCCTTTCCGCGGACCACGAGAATCGGGCGACCGGTGAAATCGTTGGTGAAGAAGTCGCCGGGATTCGGCAGATCGGCAGTCATGCCGAGAATGAGTGGATGATCGCGAAACAGCAAATCGCGTTCGCGTCCTGCCTGATCGCGACAGATGTAGTCTCGTACTGGATTGGCAAAAGGCGCCGCGCTTCGTGCCTGCTCGCCCTTGTCGATGTACGTAAACAGAGTGTGGCCCAGCTCAACCTGTGTTGCGTGTTCCATGACCGTTTCTCCCAAACCACAGACAGGCGGCGTGCCGCCGCTATTTGAATCTCGGCTCCCGACGCGCACCAAACGCGGCCAGTCCTTCCGAGACGTTCTCCGAGCGGAGCGCGTCCACGACGCACGCGGACTCGCGCGCCAGCCCCTCCGCCAGCGTTTCGTCGAGACCAGCGCGGGCAAGCGACTTCATTGCCGCCATGGACTCGGGGTTGTGTGTTGCCAATGTCTGCGCATAGACCATGACCCGGTCAGCGAGCGCATCATCGTCAACCACAAGATTCACAAGACCCCAATCGCGCGCCGCCGCCGCATCCAGCCACTCCGCGCTGTACATCAGGTGAAGCGCTCGACGCAGGCCGACCAGGCGCGGCAGGCGCTGCGTGCCGCCCCATCCGGGAATGAGTCCATACCGCGAATGCTGGTCGCCGAAGCGCGCCGAACTGGCGGCGAACACGACATCGCATGCCATCGAGAGTTCGAGTCCACCGGCCAGACACAAGCCGTGTACCGCAGCGACGACCGGCAGGCGCGAGCGTTCAAGCGCGGTGAGGGCTTCGTGTCCCGCCGACAGGAAGGTCTGGAGTGAAGCCCGCGAAGCGCGCGCCTCGAGAACCTCGTCGAGATCGGCACCAGTACAGAAATGCTTGCCATTGGCTTTCAGCAGCACGACCCGGCACGCTGGATTCGCTTCCAAAGACCGAACGCCGGCACACAGGCCGTCCGCCAGGCCCCGTGAAATGCAATTGAACTTCTCGGGCCGGTTCAGCGTGATCACGCCGACCTGGCCTTCCAGGTCTACGAGAACAGGCGGCGCAGTGGTCATCGGCACCCTCCGCCTAGTAAGGCACTGCGACGCGGCCGATCTTCTCGCGCGCGATGATCATTTTTTGGATCTGCTCGGTGCCGTCACCGATTTGCAGGCCCATCACGTCACGCAGGCGCTGTTGGTGCGGCAGATCCATGGTGTAGCCGGAATGACCGTGCGTCAGCAGGCACCGATGGATGGTCTGAAAGGCTGTCTTCGGGGCCCACCATTTGCACATCGCCGCTTCCGACGTGTGGGGCATGCCCTGGTCGCGCAGCCACAGCGTCCGATAGCAGAGGAGCCGGGCAGCGGTGAGCAGCGTTTCCGCCTCGGCCAATGGCTCCGTCACGCCTTGATAGCGCGCCAGCGGGTGGCCGAAGGCTTGGCGTTCGGTGATGTAGCGCCAGGTTTCCTCGAGTGACGCGCCGGCCGGGGCCAGCACTTGCAGGCCAATCAGTGCGCGGCTGTAGTCGAAACCCTGCATGACCGTGCGAAAGCCCTCGCCTTCACCGCCGATGCGCCATTCGTCCGGCACCTTGACGTCCTGGAAGAAGACGGAGCCGCGACCGACGACCTTCGAGCCCACGTCGTTGAAACTGGACCGGCTGATGCCGGGCAGGTCGAGCGGCACGTGGAAGGCCGTCACGCCGCGAGCGCCGGAGTCGGCCTCGCCAGTGCGGGCGAAGACGACGATCGACTCCGCCTGTTCGATCATCGAAATCGAGGTCTTCTCGCCGTCGAGCACGTAGCCTTCGTTGTCGCGGCGCGCCTTGAGCTGGAGGTTTGCGGCATCGGAGCCGCCGCGCGGCTCGGTCAGACCCAGCGCCACCAAAGTCTCGCCCCGGCAAATCCTCGGCACGACGTCGCTCGCGATCTCAGGCGGTCCATGACGCGCCAGGATCGAGCCCATCAGCGATCCGAGAAGCTGCACATAGGCAACGCCAAGATCGGCCGCAGCAACGCCTTCGATTACCAGTCCAGCCGTGACGCCGTCCGCGCCGAGCCCGCCGAACGCCTCCGGCAGATCGACCCCGATCAGTCCAACAGCACCCATCTCCCGTATCAGCGATGGCGCAATGTGGCCCTCCTGTTCGCGCGCCACATAGCCCGGCGCGAGCTTTTCGACGCCGAAGCGCCGGGCGGTCTCGCCAATCTGCTGCTGCTCGGGGGTAAGGGAAAAGTCCAACCGTCGGCCCCTACTTGAGGACGTCCCTGAAGCGCGGCGGGCGCTTCTCGTTGAGCGCCTTGACCCCTTCCTGGGATTCGGCACTCGCGTAGTAAAGGCGCAGGGCCTGCATCCCCAGACCGCCGATGCCGCGAATGTTTTCGCTGTCGGCATTGAAGGACTTCTTGGCAATGGCGATGGCGGTGGGGCTGCGCAGCACCAGTTCAGCGCACCACGCCGCGACTTCGGCATCGAGCTTGTCGTCGGGCACAACGGCGTTGACCAGCCCCATGTCCATCGCCTGGCGTGCCGTGTAGCGCCGGCACATGTACCAAATCTCGCGCGCCTTCTTCTCGCCGACCACGCGCGCAAGATAGGCGGTGCCGAACCCGGGGTCGACGGAGCCCATCTTCGGCCCGACCTGACCGAAGATGGCGTTCTCGCCGGCGATGGTAAGGTCGCAAATCGTTGCCAGAACGTTGCCGCCTCCGATCGCGTAACCGCGTACCTTGGCAATTACCGGCTTGGGCACATCGCGGATGACGCTGTGCAACTCCTCGACCGGCATGCCGACAGAGCCACGCGTCGACCCGTCACCATATTGACCGCTGTGATCGGACTGGTCGCCACCAGTGCAAAACGCCTTCTCGCCGGCTCCGGTCAGGACGATGGCGCCGACGTCGTCATCCCAGCCGGCCTTGAGAAAGGCGTCGAGGAGTTCCACGACGGTGCGCGGGCGGAACGCATTGTAGACTTTTGGCCGATTGATCGTGATCGTGGCGACGTGGCCGGCCTGGGCGTAGAGAATGTCTTGATAATCCATCGGGTTACCCGTGCATCGTTAGGCCGCCCGAGACGCTGATGGTCTGGCCGGTGATGAAGCTGGCGTCGTCGCTCAGCAGGAAGCAGACGATGCCGGGATAGTCGTCCGGCTGCCCCAGGCGACGGAGCGGGATCGCCTTCTTCAGGGCCTCGGCAAGCCCCGCCGCGGATTCGCTAACCGTCGCGAACAGGGGCGTGTCGGTCGGTCCTGGGCAGACCGTGTTGAACACAATCCCCTGACGTGCCACTTCCCGGGCCAAGGTCTTGCCGAACGCTGCAATCCCGCCCTTGCAGGCCGAATAGACAGCTTCGCCTGAGGAGCCGACCCGACCCGCGTCGGACGCAATACTGACAACGTGGCCTCTGCCGTGCCTGACCATCTTTTTCAGCACGGCATGCGTGACGTTGAGCGGTCCCCAGAGATTGATGTCGATTACTTTCCGCCACAGGTCCCGGTCGCTGTCCACGAAGCGCACAGCCTTGTCCCAGCCCGCGTTGTTGACCAGGCCGCCGATCGGTCCAGAGGCCGCCTCAAACGCATCGACGGCGCGTGCCACCGCGTCATAGTCGACGATGTCGACCTCGTAACCAGAAGCTCGACCACCACGTTCGCGAAGTGCACTGGCCGCAGCTTCGGCCGCTTGCCCGTTAATGTCGAAGATGCCGACCACGGCGTCTTCCATCGCGAGACGCCCGGCGATCGCGCGGCCGATGCCGCTGGCGCCGCCCGTGACGATGACAGGCTTGCTCTTCAATCCACGCATCGTAACTATAGATCCTCCCGAAAGATAAATTCGCAAAGTCGGGCGATGGAACCGCTAGGCAATCTGCGCGCCCTTCCCCGACCACTCCACGGGTCAGGCGAGGCGATTGTGCTCGAGGACTTTCAAATACTCATTAGAAACGTAGGCAGCTGGTACTGATGAGTCAAGCGGTCCATGCCTCCTCCCCAACGGCGAGACCGAAACACCCTGCTCCTGTTCCCAAAGGGGTGGTCCGCGACCTCCACAGGCCGCTGTGGATACCTTTGCACGCTGCAGTCCTTGCCTTTGGGAAACCAACCTTGTGAAGGTAGCGACATTCTACGCTGAACTGCGCCGCAAGATCTCTGCCAATGCACCACAAGTTCCTTCGCACGGCAGAGTGGCGATATTCCTGCAAGCCCGACACCCATGCCCAAACCTAAGAGAGCAATGCAGGGCTTCCCCCAATGGTGGAGTCACTTGGGACCACCCGTCGCACCGATTGACTACCCTTGCCAGAACTTCTAACGTCCATTAGAGGATTGCGCTTGCTGACTACCGACGAATTGGCCAGTTGGTCGATTATGGCGCAGCCGACGAACTATCCATCAATTGCGCAGCGGACGCGTTCGGAAACTGCGCAGGGAGGGCTTCAGGTATGCCCGAGCATAAAGTCCTTCAAGTCATTGTCGACCCCGAGCGATGTCAGGGACACAACCGATGCAAGGCGATAGCACCGAGCTTGTTCGAGCTCGATGAACTCGGCCACGCGCGCGTAGTCGGCGATGGCATGGTCCCTCCCGGCCTTGAGGATAAGGCGCGGCTTGCGGAAGCCAACTGCCCCGAATTCGCGATCAAGGTGGCGCAGGCTTAACTAAAGGAGTTCACCATGACCGATCGCCCGCCTGTCTCAGATTGGGCCAAAGACTTCGATCACCTGGACCCACGTTGGGTCACCGAACCCTATCAGATCTGGGATGAGTTGCGTCGGCAATGCCCTGTCGCGCATACTGAACGATACAACGGCGTCTATTTTCCCAGCCGCTACGCCGATATCCGGGCGATCGCATATGATACGGAGCACTTCTCTTCACGCCGTGTGGTCGTTCGTGAAATGCCACCTCGTGTGCCAACGGATTCCGCGAAGCCGAAATCCCCGCCTGGCGCATCGACATTGGCTTCGCCACCGATCACCTCGGATCCACCGTATCATCGGCCGGCGCGAATGCTCCTGCTGCCCGCGTTCACCCCGGATGCAATTGGCCGCCTGGAGGCAAAAACGCGAGCGATATGTGGCGACTTGATTGATCGCTTCGCATCGAATGACCGTTGCGACGCAGCAACCGACTATGCCCAGCATGTTCCCGTTGCTGTCATTGCACATATGCTCGGATTGCCGGAGGGAGACGGCGAGAAGTTCCGGCGTTGGATTCACCTGCTTCTGCACGAAGGAATCGCGGAAAACGCCTCCTTCGCCCAAGCTCTCGCGGAGATGGACGATTATTTCAGGGTGCAGATTGCAAGTCGTCGTTCGGTTCCCGGAGAGGACCTGATCACTTTCTTGCTTGGCGCACAAATGGAGGATCAGCCCCTTTCCGACGAGCACATAATCGGTACGCTTCGTCTTTTGCTGATTGCAGGCATCGATACGACTTGGAGTGCCATCGGCTCCTGCCTATGGCATCTGGCCCAGCACCGCGATGACCGTCGTCGGCTGGTCACTGAGCCTGCACTCATGCCGCTTGCGGTAGAAGAGTTTCTGCGGGCCTATGCCCCGGTGACGATGGCTCGCCAAGTCGCCAAGGAGACAACAGTCGGCGGCTGCCCGTTCAAGGAACGCGAAATGGTGTTGCTGTCCTTTCCGGCGGCCAACCGTGATCCGGAGGTCTTTCCACAAGCTGATCGTGTTCTGATCGATCGGGCCGAAAACCGACATGCTGCCTTCGGATTGGGAATCCATCGGTGCATCGGCTCAAATCTCGCCCGCATGGAGATTACGGTAGCGCTGGAGGAATGGCTGACGCGTATTCCTGACTTTGACCTCGCCGACCCCGCCTCCGTGACCTGGTCGCACGGCCCGGTACGCGGTCCTCGGAAACTTCCTGTGGTCTTCCGATGACAGCATTGTTGGTCTCACACGTCCCTTGACGTCTGCGCTTTGTGCGACACCGCACGCTCCTCACCGGATTGGATCTGCCCGAAGGTTTCTGGTGCGGGGTTGCGTTCGCCTCTCCGCATGCGCACCCCTTGCGATAACGGCTCGAGGCACCGGTGGCGTGCGCCATCACAGATGGTAAAGGGCGCGCGACGGGAGTGGGCCATCGCAGTTGGGCGGTGACGCAGGATTGGCTGCATACTTCCAAGATTCTGATGGGAACAATCGGCGAGGTCTCCTGAGGCGTTTTGTCTGTCGCCGCGGCAATTTGAAACTGAAAGGAAAGGCCAAATGGTCACGCGCATTGAGATGCTGTCAGTCGAGCAAGCCAAGGCTGCCGCCAAGGAGTGTGGCATTCGAGAGTCGATGGCCGGCCTCAGTGTTTATCGGGCGCTGTTGCGTCATCCGCAGCTCGCGTCTGCGGTCAATCACTTGCTGACCACGCTGCTCTTCACTGGAAACAAGCTCGATGTCCGTCTACGCGAGCTCCTGATCATGCGTATCGGATGGACGACGGGCGCCAAGTACGAATGGACGCAACACTGGCATTTCGCGGAACGCGTCGGGCTGCCGCCTGAGGACGTCATCGCTGTCCGCGACTGGCGTTCGTCGACGCGTCTCGGTGCCGCGGACCGGGCGGTGCTGGCCGCGGTCGACGATACGCTGGAGCGCGGCAAGATCTCGGATTCCGTGTGGGCTGAGTGCGTGCGTCATGTCGGCAGCCCGGAGCAGTTGCTGGAGATGGTCATCGCGATTGGAAACTGGAACATGTTCTCACAGCTTCTTCGAAGCGTCGAAATCCCTTTGGAGGACGGCGTCAAGGACTGGCCGCCCGACGGCAGGATCCCCCAAGGGGGCGATGCTTGAGGCAAGCATGCGTATGGCCTAGCCACTGCGTACGTATGCCTCTGCCTCAGCATGTCGCTCTGGCGTTGAACTGGTTTCGTGTGTGCAGGAGACGTCAATGCATGAATTGAGTTTGGTCGGCGCTGATGGAAATCGGCTTGCCGCCAGTGTTGCTGGGAATATTGACCAGCGGACGATCCTGCTTGCGCACGGTGGTGGCCAGACGCGACATGCTTGGGGCAACACTATGAAAACGTTGGGCGCCCGAGGCTATCGCGCTATCGCTGTTGACCTGCGCGGACATGGTGACAGCGATTGGTCGGAACATGGACGCTACGAATTAGACGCATTTGCCGCCGATTTAATCGCAGTTGCTCGACATCTCGGTCAGCCGCCGGCGGTAGTCGGCGCCTCCCTCGGCGGGCTCGCCGCTCTTATTGCTGAAGGCGAAAAAGCGCCGGGGACCTTTTCCAGTCTGACGTTGGTTGATGTCACGCCAAGAATGGAGATGGCGGGGATAAATCGTGTCGTGGGCTTCATGACCGCTCACGCTCAGAAGGGTTTCGAATCAATCGATGAAGCGGCCGACGTCATTGCCGCCTATCTGCCCAATCGCCGGCGACGCCGAAACCTGAACGGTCTCGCCAAGAACCTACGGCTCGGACCCGACGGTCGCTACCGATGGCATTGGGATCCACGTTTCATCACGAATGTGCAGCCTCCAGAGCAAGAGCGGCGATTTGACCGACTGGAAAACGCAGCTCGGCGCATTGGCTGCCCGGTCCACCTAATCCGAGGGGGTATGAGCGACCTCGTAAGCGAAGAGGTTACCAAAGCATTTCTGGAGCTTGTTCCACATGCAAGCTATTCAAATGTTGTAGATGCGGGGCATATGGTGGTCGGTGATCAGAACGATCTTTTCTCAGAAGCGGTTCTTGGATTCTTGGAAACCCACTACCAGTCAAAGTAACAAATTCTGGATTACGCCCACAAGGTCATGATCGAAAGGCCGCTTCAGCGCACGCGCTGCCTCAGAATTCGATGACTGTCCGCGCCACTTTGCCGGTTTTGAGCTGCATGAATGCCTCATTGATGCCGGCGATCCGGATGCGTCCCGAGATGAGCTTGTCGAGCTTCAGATCGCCACGCAAATAGAAATCGACCAGCCGCGGCATATCGATACGAAACTTGTTGGATCCCATTGCGGAGCCCTGGATACGCTTCTCGCCAAGCAGCTCCGCACCGGAGACCTCAAACCGGGTGCCGAGCGGCATCATGCCGATAACCGTCGCGGTGCCCCCGCGCCGCAACATGCGGAACGCCTGCTCAACAGTCGTCTTCGAGCCAACACACTCGAACGAGTATTCCACGCCGCCACCGGTCATCTCGCGAATGGCCTTGATGGGATCAGTAGCGGTTGCATCCAGGACATCTGTGGCGCCGAATTCCTTCGCCAAGTCGAACTTGGAGGCGACCTTGTCGATCGCGATTATGCGTCCAGCGCCAGCTATCGCGGCACCATTGACGGCCGACAGGCCGATGCCTCCCAGACCGATCACCGCGACCGTCGATCCGGGTTCGACCTTTGCGGTTCGAAACACCGCCCCTGCGCCGGTCATCACTGCACATCCAATTACCGCTGCCCGGTCCAGCGGCATGTCGGTGCGGATTTTCACGACTGAACGTTCGTGCACCAGCATATATTCGGCGAACGACGAAAGATTGCTGGTGTGCTGTAGCGGCGTCCCCTTCAGCATCATTCGCTGTGGCCCCCTCGGATCGCGGCGCGTGCTAGGGCTGAGGCAGAGGGACAACCGACCGGTCATGCAGTACTCGCACTCGCCGCAGAACGTCGAGATGCAGGTGATCACGGGATCACCCGGCCTCACGTAACTCACGTCCTCGCCGACCGCCTCCACGACACCGGCCGATTCGTGGCCCAGAACACACGGGCACGGACGTGTATAGAGCCCCTCGATGTAGTGCAGGTCACTATGACAGACGCCTGCAAAGGCGGTGCGAATCAGCACCTCGCCGCGCGCCGGCTCGTCGAGGAGTATTTCTTCGATCCTTAGCGGTTCATTGACGGCGTACATGATGGCAGCCTGGGCTTTCATTTCGCTCCTCCATAAACGCTTGTCTTTGTTCCGTGCGCGTCGTCGACGATCACCGCCCGTGCATCGAAGCTTCGTTACTCTGGTGCTTGGCTCATGACATTGCGCGCAATGATATTGCGCTGGATCTGGTTCGTACCCTCGACGATTTGCAAAACCTTTGCGTCTCTAAAGTAACGGTTGATTGGAAACTCGTTGGAAATACCGGCGGCGCCGAAGAGTTGTACGGCATCGGTGGCAACACGCATCGCCGTGTCACTGGCGTGGCACTTCGCGATTGCCGCCATGGTCGCCATCGCACTGCCGCCCAAGCCGGAATCGACGGCAGACGCTGCCCGGTATACCAACTGGCGCGACGCCTCGATCTGTATCGCCATGTCGGCAATCATCCAGCGCACGCCCTGAAACTCACCAACTTGCTGGCCGAACGCGCGGCGATCTCGGATAAAAGTGATAGCATGATCCATGGCACCTTGAGCCAAGCCAACGCCGCGGGCACCGATGATCGGCCGGGAGTGGTTAAAGGTCTCCATTACAATCTTGAAGCCTTTGCCTTCCATGCCGAGCCGGTTTTCTTCCGGAACGTAGGCGTCCTCAAAGTACAACGCATAGGAAGGGACACCGCGCGCGCCGAGCTTGTCCTCCTGGCGGCCGACCGTAAAGCCGGGTGTGCCTTTCGGCACGATGAACAGGTTGATGCTGCCGGGTGCATCCAACTCACCTGTCTTCGCAGCGACAACCACGAAGTCTGCAACACCGGCGTTTGTGCACCAGATCTTGGAGCCGGTCAGCCGATACCCTGCCCCGTCGCGCTTCGCCCGCGTCCTGATACCAGCGACATCGGAGCCACTCTGAGATTCGGTGACCGAGATCGCACCGCGGAGTTCTCCCGTCGCCAGGCCCGGTAGATATCGCTGCTTCTGCGCGTCGTCGCCACCCGCTAGGATTGCACCAAACGGCACCCATTGAACCAACAATAAATAGGCAGTGTTGTAGCAGACGCGGCCGAGTTCCTCGATGGCCAAGCAAGCAGCCAGTACGCTATTCATGCCACCGTAGTCCACCGGAAACGGCAACGTGAACAAGCCGAGTTCACGTAGCAGATCAAACATGTCCTGCGGGTACTCGCCTTTGGCGTCGATCTCTTGGGCGCGCTCCGCGACTCGCTCACGCGCCACGCGTCGCACAAGTTCCTGCACTTGGCGCTGTTCGTCTGTCAGGCAATAAACCATACGATCGACGTCACAATTGTCGACCAAGCGGGCAGCCCGGTCGCAAGATCGTCCCCCGACGCTCCCCAATGAACTCGCGTTCGCGAGGGCGCCATGAAGGCGAGACGCTATCCAGGGACGCCGGGAACGCGGTGCTGCATGGTACCCTTCCCTGTGTCGCGCTACTCCGCAGCAAGTCTCGCTTCCCCGAACGCCGGCATGACATCGCGCGCGAACCAACGCAGCTGGTCCTTGAACTCGGCCGGCGACAATCCTTCAGCCCAGTGGATCATGAAGTCATCGAGCCCGGGGTACTTGGCCTCGATCGACTTGATCCCCTCGATGACTTCGGCCGGCGTGCCGCAGAACCACGCCTTCTGCTTCACGCCGTCGCGGATCGACGGGATCGACGCCGGCGCACCGGGCGTGCCCCAGGTGCGGCCCTGATCATCGGCATAGCGCACGAAGCCGAACGGCGCGAACCACTTGTAGCGCTCGTCATGCGCCGGCTCGACACGGCGGATCGCCTCCTCCTGGCTGGCGGCAAGATACAGGCCGGCGCCCCAGATCATATCTTCGCCGAGTTGTTTGGGCCGACCGTGGCGGGCGCAGGCGGCGTGATACTCGCGCACGACCTCGTCGAGTATCTTCTCGCCGTTGAGCGTCACCATGGCCTTGAGGCCATAGCGGGCCATCATGTCGATAGTCCTGCCGCTGGCGATCGGCATCCAAATATCGACGGGCAAGTGCTTGGGTCGTGGCACCACCGTGATGTCCTTCAGGCGATAGCCTCTGTAGTCGACGGGCGGCGGACACTCGAAGTACTTTCCCTTGAAATGGAAGGCCTCCTCGTTGAAGCACTTCAGCAGGAGCTGGAGCTGTTCCTCGAAGTATTCGCGGTTGGCCTCGGCATCGATCAGCGGCGCCCCGAAGGTCTCGACCTCACGGCTGTGGTATCCACGGCCGACGCCCATGATCACGCGACCGTCCGTCACGATGTCGGCCATGGCGTAATCTTCAGCCAATCGAATGGGATGCCACATCGGCAGAACGTTGAAGGCGCAGCCGAACTTCAGGCGCTTGGTCTGCGTGGCGAGCCACAGGCCGAGCTGCACCAGATTGGGCAGGCATTCGTAGCCCTCGCGCTGGAAGTGGTGCTCCGCCGTCCACAGTGCATGGTAACCAAGCTCATCCATGGTCCGAGCCATGTCGCGTGCGGTCGCAAAAACCTCGCTCAGGCGCTGGCTAGAATAGCGACGGTCATTGGCTGGGGTCCCATTGAGACCGACATTGTCGAGATCGATCTGTCCGACATAAAGAACATGGAAACGTTTGATCATGTAGGTCGATTCCTCACTTGAAAGACGCTTGTACCTCGAGGATCTACGCAGCTTGAGATACGCGGAGTCGAAATCCAGGGAGTGCGCTAATTTCGAATGATCATTAGGAACGCTAGGCACGCCATATCGGCGAGTCAAGAGCAGGACGTCTTAATTGTGCTGCCAACGTTTTGTACCATCGCGACAATGGCGGTCTTATCATTTAGGCCGCGCATGGGTATTATGACGTTTCCAAAATGGCGCATCGCCAGCCTAATCCGGCGGCAAATGCCGCAGTCTTGTTGCGTTTGAGCCAATCCATGCTGGCTCCAAATGGGGGGTTTTGGTGAGTCAAGGAGTGTCGGCCCGGTCTCGTCGTGCGTCCCATCCGAAATCGGCGATCACCAAGCAGCGCATCCTTGATGCAGCAGCACGTGCATTCAGCCTCAACGGGTATGCTGGGACGACCATTAACGACATTGCGATGACTGCCGGAATGCAAGGCGGTAGCATCTACTATTACTTTGAGTCAAAGGACGACATCCTGCAGGAAGTGCTCGATGTAGGTATAACTCGAGTGTTTTCCGCTGCCCGTCTCGCCATCGGGTCCTTGCCCGCTTCCTCTGCATTCAGCGAAAAGCTTGAGGCCGCAGTGACGGCTCACCTTACGATGCTTTTGCAGCAAGGCGACTATACATCGGCGAACATACGCGTGTTCGAGCAGGCGCCCCCGGCTGTGAAACGCCAGAATCGGAAGCTTCGTGCTGCCTATGGCGAATACTGGGGGCAGCTTCTTTCTGAAGGACAGCGCTCAGGAGAGATTCGCAAGAATGTGGACCTGACCATTCTGCGTTTGATGCTTCTCGGTTCAATGAACTGGGCGGTTACATGGTATCGATCAGACCGTATGCCTATTCCCGAGCTAGCTCGGAAATTCTGCGAAGTCGTCCTAAAGGGTGTTGGATTGAGCGATGATCAGCCCGAAAGCTCCTCGAGAGGGCGGCGCGCTCGTTCCTGAGCGATTGGGCCCACGGTACCTTGCATTGACCTGGCAGTTCGCGTTGAAGGCTCGCGTTGTACGCTGTCCAAGACTTTCACAACGCGCAACAGAATGTCACGACAGCCAGCGCTTGCGCCTCTTGTAGTGCTTGGTGTCGCGGTAGGACTTGCGCGCCCCACCTTCGTTCAGCCCGAGGTAGAATTCCTTGATGTCGGAATTGTCGCGCAGCTTGGCGGCCGGCCCTTCCAGCACGATGCGGCCGTTCTCCATGACATAGCCGTGGTCGGCCACGGCGAGCGCCATGGTGGCGTTCTGCTCGACCAGCAGGACCGAAAGCTTCTCCTGCTTCACCAGGCGGCTGACGATGCCGAAGATCTCCTCGACCAGCATGGGGGCGAGGCCGAGCGACGGCTCATCGAGCAGCACCACCTTGGGCTGGCTCATGAGCGCCCGGCCGATCGCCAGCATCTGCTGCTCGCCGCCCGACAGGTACCCCGAGACCTGGGATCGCCGCTCCTTGAGCCGGGGGAAATAGGAATAGACGAGGTCGATGCCCTGCTTCACCACGCCGGCCGTCTGGACGTGGCCGCCGGCGATCAGGTTCTCTTCGGTGGTGAGGTTCTCGAACACGCGCCGGCCTTCGAACACCTGGACCAGGCCAAGACGCGTGACGTCGTGCGCCCGCATGCCGTCGATGCGCCGGTCGCCGAGCTGCACCGTTCCCTTGGTGACTTCACCGCGCTCGCTGCGCAGCACCCCGGAAATGGCCTTGAGCGTCGTCGTCTTGCCGGCGCCGTTGGCGCCCAGCAGGGTCGTGATCGCACCCTCGCCCACGTCGATCGACACGCCCTTGAGGACGAGGATGACGCGGTCGTAGACGACTTCAATGTTGTTGATGGTGAGCATCGGAAGTCGGGCGGCGATTGCTCGCCGCCCACCCGTTGGTTCGATCAAGATTTCTTGGCTTCCGCCTCGAGATGCTTCTGGATTACGGGCCGGAAGCCTTGGAACCAGTCTTTGGACTTCACGAGCTTGCCACCCTTGACTGTCCAGATCTGCACCCAGCCGCCGCCCTCGTGATCGGCGGGAGTAATCTCCATTGGCGGCACCAGGCCGCCAAGCGTGAAGCCCTTGACCTGCTCCATGCCCTTCTTGACCTCTTCCGAGGTCGGCGCTGCGCCATTCTTGGCATTGATGGCATTGCGAGCCGCTTCGACATGCAGCGCCGCGATGAAGACGCCGCGATTGTAGTAGACGGTCGAGTCCATCTCCTTCGGTACAGGCTTGCCCTGCGCCTTGTACATGGCCTCGATGTCCTTGATCACCTGGAAGTCCTTGCCGACGCCAGCAAACTGGATGCCGCTGTAACCTTCGGCCACGGCCATGCCGCCGGCCGCGATGATGTCGGCCTCGGCGCTGCCCCAGACGAAGGCCACCACCTTGCTGAGCGGGAAGCCCTTGCCCTTCAGCTCCTTGATGGAAACCGATGGCGATCGCCCGAACAGGTGGGTGATGATGAAGTCTGGCTTGAAGCGGCCGGTGATGTCGAGGACCTGGGCGCCCATCTCGACGCCTGGCGCCGGCACCGCGAAGGTGCGCATCTCGAAGCCCTCGGACTTGGCGAGATCCTCGAGGATGGCAAGCGGCTCCTTGCCCGCCGGGTTGTCGTAAAAGAGGTAGGCGATCTTCTTGCCCTTCAGGTTGCCACCCAGCTTCTCCTTGGCAAACGCCACCGCAGCGCCCGCCTGTGACCAGTAGCTGGCCGCGATCGGGAAGGTATACGGAAAGCGCTTACCATCTGCCGCCGCGGCCGTGCCGAAGCCGGGTGACGTGCCGAGGATCTTGTCCTCTTCCAACTTCTTGGTCAGCGCCATGGTCGAGGCGGTGCCGAAAAGACCCTCGAGGACCGCACCCTCCTTCTTGAAGCGTTCGTGCGCTTCCATCGCGGGCGGCACCTTGTATTCGTTGTCGATCTCGAGGACTTTGATCTTGAAGCCCTCGACACCGCCCTTGCTGTTCACCAGGGCGATGTAGTCATGATAACCGGGGCACAAGTTTATACCCACGGTGGCCGTCGGACCGGTCCGGTCGCACTGCAACCCGAACACGAGTTCTTTCTGCGCTAAGGCCGGGCCTCCACCGAACGCCAGGGTCGCAGTCGTCGCCGCGATCCCCAGCCAACTCCTAACAAACCTTGTCATGGGTTCCTCCTTTCGTTTCGCCGTAACGCCCCGCTCTAGTAGGAGAAGGGCCAGACTCGGAAGTAGCTCCGGATGTTCCGCCACAATCGGTTGAGCCCCTCGGGCTCGACGATCAGGAAGAAGATGATCAGGCCGCCGAATACGCCCAGCCGCAAGCCGGAGATGACATTGGCCATCTCGGCCGAGGTGAAAAACAGCGACCCGACATTCTCCATGAGAATGCGGATCACGATCGGCAACAGGGT
>JADHLS010000035.1 GCA_016780605.1 Reyranella sp. | reverse complement strand
CTCACCAGTGCCCGCATCAGCGCCTCGAGGGTTGCGACCTCATCGTTCACGCCCGCCAGCAGCACGGTCTGGCCCATCAGCGGAATGCCCGCATCGGCCAGCCGCGCCAGTGCAGCCCGCTGGTCGGGCCCGAGCTCACGCGCGTGATTGCAGTGCACGGCGAACCACAGCGTCGCTCGCTTTGGCTTCAGCGCGGCGACGAGTTCGTCGCCGACCCGTGACGGATCGGCAATCGGCACGCGGCTATGGATGCGAATCACGCCGACATGCGCGATGGCGTCGACCCTGGCCAAAAGACTCGCCAGCCGCCTGGGCGCCAGCATCAGCGGATCGCCGCCGGTCAGGATCACTTCCCAGATCTCAGGCCGCGCGCGGATGTAGGCGAGGGCCGCTTCCAGCTCGGCGGCGCTGAGCGCCTCGCCGCCTGGTCCCACCTTTTCGCGGCGGAAGCAGAACCGGCAGTAGACCGGGCAGACATGCAAGGGCTTCAGCAGCACGCGATCGGGATAGCGATGCACGATGCCCTTCACCGGCGAGCGCGCCTCGTCGCCGATCGGGTCCGAAAGCTCGTCGGGGGCGATCTCGGTCTCGCTGGCGCTGGGCACGAACTGGCGCGCGATGGGATCGTTGGCATCGCTGCGATCGATCAGGGCCAGCATCTCCGGCGTGAGCGCGATCGACATCGCCTCCGCCGCCTCTTCAAGGCGCGGCCCGAGGCGAGGATCCTCCGTGAGCAGCCCCTCGCGTTGCAGGGCTTTCAGCGTACGCAGCGTTTGCATGGCCGCGCCCCAATACTCCCAATCACCGCTTCCAACCAGTTCGGAAAACCACCATCATCCGCGCAATAAATCGTGGGCGCAGGCGAGGGTGAGGGAGCATTGAGCAGCAAGACGACGGGCCGTCCGCTTTTCGGTGAGCAGCAGCGTTTCATGCTGCTCCTGATCGCGCCCGCGGCGGTCCTGCTCACGCTGTTCCAGGTCGTGCCCATCGCCATCGGCGCCAATGCGAGCTTCCGCGATTGGGCGCTGTACAATCCCAAGAAGACCTGGGTCGGGCTGGCGCATTACCAGGCCGTGCTGAGCGATCCCGAGTTCCTCTGGGTCGTGCTGCCCAACACCTTCATCTTCATGATCGTGAGCGTGGCCGGCGCCCTGGTGCTGGGGCTCGCCCTGGCGCTGCTGCTGAACCGGCCGTTCGCCGGCCAGAAGCTGGTGCAGACCGTGCTGCTCGTGCCGCTGATGGTGGCGCCGGTGATCGCGGCCATCATGATGCGCTGGATGTTCAACGATCAGTTCGGGATCGTGAACGCGGTGCTGGAGGGGCTGGGGCTCGATGGCCAGCCCTGGCTGGTCGAGCGCTGGACGGCCTTCGGCGTCATCCTGATGACCGACATCTGGCTGTGGACGCCGTGGTACACGCTCTTGCTGCTGGCCGGCCTGCAGAGCCTGCCGCGCGAGCCGTTCGAGGCGGCGGCGATCGACGGCACCTCGACCTGGCGCGTGTTCACGCATCTCACCTTGCCCATGCTGCGCTCGGTGATCGTGGTCTGCGTGGTGATCCGTGCCATCGATGCCTTCCGCACCTTCGACATCGTCTGGACGCTGACCGGCGGCGGCCCAGGCCGCTCGACCGAGCTGTTCAGCCTCTACGCCTACGTGCTCGCTTTCCTCAGCCTCGATTTCGGGCGCGGGTCGGCCGCCGCCATCATCGGCGGCATCATCATCCTGGTGGTCGGCGCGGTGCTCTACCGCGTCGTCGACCGTCTGGCGCGGACCTGACGCCATGGCGATGGTCAAGGAACCGCTGCTGTTCGCCCGCCTGCCGCTCGGCGCGCGGCGGCTGTTGTTCGGCCTGGTGCTGTTCGGGATCTGCTTCCTGTTCGCCTTCCCGGTGCTGTGGCTCATCCTGACGTCGCTCAGGCTCGAATCGGGCGTCTACTACGTCCATCGCGGCACCGAGTTCACGCTGGGCAACTTCGCCGAGGTGCTGCAGGACGAGCGCGTCGTTGAAGCCTTCGCCAACTCCGCGCTGATCGCCACGCTCGCCACCGTGTTCTCGCTGCTGGTCACGGTGTCGAGCGGCTACATGCTGTCGCGCTTCCAGGGGCCGGCGGCGCGCACCTGGTTCGGCACGATCTACGTCTTCCGCTGCGTGCCCTACATATCCTGGGTGCTGCCGCTCTACTTCGTGGCCCAGAGCTGGGGCCTCTACGACACCTATACCGGCCTGCTGCTGCCGCACATCGCCGTCCATATCTGCTTCTTCTCCTGGCTGATGAAGGGCTTCTTCGACGGCATCGATCCCTCGATGGAGTACGCCGCCCTGATCGACGGCTGCACGCGCTGGGGCGCCTTCATCCGCGTCGCGCTGCCGTCGGCGGTGCCGGCGATCGCCGCCCTCGGCGTGCTGTGCTGGCTGTTCACCTGGAACGAGTTCCTGTTCGCCCTGATCCTGACCGGCAACAAGGTGCCGGTGATCACCGTGGTGATGGCCCAGTTCGTCACCGAGATGGGCATGCGCTGGAACCTGATGGCCGCGACCGCCGTGATGGCGCTGCTGCCGGCCTTCGTGCTGGCCCTGTTCGGCCAGAAGTACGTGATCCGCGGACTGCGACTCTGAGGGAGGAAAACACCATGAAAGACATCATCAGACGAACGTTGATCGCCGGCGCGCTCGGCTTGTTTGTCGCGGGCTCGGCGAGCGCCCAGGTCAAGGAACTCAGGATCGGCTACCAGCCCAGCCCCATCCAGGACGCCTCGATCGCCATGTTCGAGACCTGGGGCGCCAAGAAGGGCATCAAGATCGTCAAGGTGCCGAACTCCTACGGCGTCTACGTCGAGAAGATGACGGCGTCGCTGACGTCCAACTCCGACCAGTACGACGTGATCTGGCACAACGACGACTGGGGCCAGCTGTGGGCGCATCTGCTCGAGCCGACCGACGACATCCCTGGCCTCGAGTTCGCCGAGAAGTGGGGCATGGACAAGGTCGTGTTCGGCAACGCCCAGGGCCAGAACACCGTGGTGCCCATGGGCCAGACATTCAGCGTGTTCTTCTACCGCACCGACCTGTTGCAGCCCAACGAGGTGCCGAAGACGCTGAAGGAGGTGGTCGACGTCAGCAAGAAGCTGCAGGCGGCCAACAAAGTGAAGTGGGGCTATGTCGGCGGCATGGCCATGAACCACAGCTGGTTCAGCTGGTTCTGGTCGATGTGGGGCAACAATTGTGACGTGCTGATGCCCTTCTACGAGCGCGACAACAAGGTGCTGGCGCAGAACGGCTGGAAGTCGAGCCTCGCTGAGCCGTGCATGAAGGAGACGGTCGAGTATTGGTGGGACGCCATCAACACCCACAAGATCTCGCCGCGCGGCATGCCGGCCTACGACCGCAACGAGGCCAATGCCATCTTCATGGCGGGCGATGCCGCCTTCACCGTGGCCGATTCGCTGTGGTGGGGCACCTTCACCGATCCGGCGAAGTCGAAGGTCGCGACCAAGATCGCCGCGGCGCGCTTCCCGCTGGGACCGAATCGCCAGAAGAACTTCGCCTGGGACGACATCTGGGGCTGGGCGATCCCCAAGTCGATCTCGGCCGACCGCAAGGCGCTCGCCAAGGAGATGCTCGCGGCCATGATGGTCGACGAGGAAGGCCAGATGAAGCTCTGGAAGTCGACCGGCGCGCCGCCGCCCAACACCCAGTTCTGGCCCAAGATCGCCGCCCAGGATCCCTTCATGAAGCTCCTGATGGAGGCGGTCCTGCAGTCGCCCGACAAGGTGCGTGGCGCCTACTACTTCCCGCAGTGGCCGGCCGTGCATAAGGCGTTCAACGATGCCGTGACCAAGGCCGTCACCGGCAAGCGCGAGGACATCGCCAAGGTGCTGGCCGAGAACGCTGCGTCGGTCAGCAAGGCCGCGCAGGGACAATAGTCAGATCTTCCGGACCGCCGGCCTCCGGCCGGCTTCACGAATCATGAGCCGGCCGGAGGCCGGCGGTCCGGAAAAACATGAGAGTTGTATGGCGTCGATCACCCTCAGCAAACTGAACAAGCACTACGGCGCGCTCCATCATGCGGTGAAGGACGTCGACCTCACGATCGCCGACCGGGAATTCGTGGCCCTGGTCGGCCCGTCAGGCTGCGGCAAGTCGACGACCTTGCGCATGATCGCGGGGCTGGAGGACATCTCGGGCGGCGAGATCAGGATCGGCGAGCGCGTGGTGAACCATTTGCCGCCGCGTGACCGCGACGTCGCCATGGTTTTCCAGAACTACGCGCTCTATCAGCACATGAGCGTCTACGACAATCTGGCCTTCGGCCTGCGCAACAAGAAGATCTCCGAAGCCGAGATCAAGGCCGCCATCGACCGCGCCGCGGAGATCCTGGGCCTGCACGACCTGATGAAGCGCCGGCCGCGCCAGCTGTCGGGCGGCCAGCAGCAACGCGTGGCGCTCGGCCGCTGCATCGTGCGCAATCCCGTGGCCTTCCTGTTCGACGAGCCGCTCAGCAACCTCGATGCCAAGCTGCGCGCCCAGATGCGCATCGAGATCAAGCGCCTGCACGCCCAGGTGCCGACCACCTCGGTGTTCGTGACCCACGACCAGGTCGAGGCCATGACCTTGGGCGATCGCGTCGTGGTGATGCGCGATGGCCGCGTCCAGCAGGCCGGCACGCCGCTCGTGGTCTACAACAATCCGGTCAATCGCTTCGTCGCGGGCTTCATCGGCGCACCGGCGATGAACTTCCTCGACGTCACCATCCGCCGCGAAGGCGTCGTGCTGGTCGCCCAGTCGGCGGCGGTGAAGCTCGCCATCACCGAACCCAGCGGCGAGGCGCTGGCGGCCTGGATCGACCGGCCGGTCGTCATGGGCGTGCGACCCGAGCATCTGGTG
Source organism: Reyranella sp. (assembly GCA_016780605.1). GTDB lineage: Bacteria > Pseudomonadota > Alphaproteobacteria > Reyranellales > Reyranellaceae > Reyranella. The sequence continues at coordinate 10,269 of JADHLS010000035.1, read as the reverse complement.
CTGGGCGGCGACGGCGTGCTGAGCCGCAGCTTCCAGGCCAACGTCGAAGTGGTCGAGCAGCTCGGTTCGGAAATCCTGCTGGAGACGCGGGTCGGCCAGGCGCGCGTCACCGTGGCCCGCGTGGCGCCCGAGACGCAGCTTGCTGCGGGCGACCAGGTCCGGCTGTCGGTCCAGCCCGGCCGGCTGCATTTCTTCGACCCGAACAGCGAGGCGGCTATCACGGCCTAGTGCCCGATGATTCCGATAGCCGATCAAACGCGCTCGAGGATCGACAGGCCTCGAATGCGATCGATCAGGTAGATCAAGCCGCGATGGTCGACATAGACGTCGTTGCTGCAGACGCGGTCGGCGCCCGCCGGCACGTCCGGCATCCACCAGGCGGCCTGCTTCATCGACAGCGGATTGCCGATGTCGATCACCCTCAGCCCATTGGCGAACCAGGCGGCGGGGACCTCGTTGCCGACGATGGTCTCGACCGGCTGATGGCACGCCGTCATCAACGGCGTCTCGACCCCGACCAGCTCGGGCAGCTGGAAGCAGCTGACCGGGATCGGACGGGTCTCGTCGGTGATGTTCACCATCCACAGCGCCGCCGGCAGCTCCGGCGACAGCTTGGGATCGAGCGGCTGCACGTGCTCGTCGGCCACCAGCATCCAGCGATGGCCGGCAATCGGCCCGTCGATCGGGACCAGGCTGTGCGTCGGCCAGCCGAACGGCGGGCTCCAGTCGAGGTGGGAGATCAACTTGGGCTTGCTCATGTCGCTGATGTCGAGGATGACGCCGCCGCCATACCAGTAGCTGACATACAGGCGATCGCCGCGCCGGATCGGATGGTGGCAGCGGTGGTTCTTGGCCTTCCAGCTGGGCGTCTCGCCGCCCGCGGTCCACTGGCCTGGCATCCACCAGCGGCCGACCTCTTCCGGCTTCGTCGGGTCCTTCAGGTCGAGGATCATGACGATGGTGCCGACATAGCCCTCCTGCTCCGTGGAGATGTAGGCGTAGCGGCCATCGAAAGTGAAACGGTGCACGCCCATGCCGGCGCACTGCCAATGGCAGATGTCGCGCGGGTTGCCCGGCCGGCTGACGTCGAAGATGCGCAGCCCCACGAAATCCCCGGCCGGCTTCTCGCCGCGCGTGCGCTCGCGGTTCACCACCATGATGTCGTTGGCCACGCGCACTTTGTGGGAGTGGAGGCCCGATGGAATGTCGATCGAAGTGACGATCTTGGGATGCGCCGGATCGCTCACGTCCACGACGGAGGTCCCATGCGGCGGCTGCATGTGGCCGACATAGGCGGTATTACCGTCCAGGACGACCTGGCCGCCGCCGGCGATATCGAGCCACGCGACCTCGCGAATGCCGGATCCCTGACCCATGGTGTTTCCCCCTGAACTGGCTTTGGCCGGCCCGAGTGTATTCGGTGGAGATCGATGACGCGACCGCCCGCTCACCACGGTGTGAGTTGCACCCCGTGCGCGCGCGCGACAGCATTCTCAAAAAGGGGGATGGACATGCAGCGGACATTGCTTCTGGCTGGCCTTTGCGCCGCCGCTTTCGTCACTCAGCACGCTCGGGCGCAGGCGCCGGACATGTCGTTGTCACGGCTGGATTGCGGCACGCCCAATCCGCCGACCGCCGTGAACCAGCGCTTTTCGGACACCTATTCCTACGGCGACCTGAAGCTCCAGCTCGTCTACAGCTGCTACCTCGTCAAGCACGGCGACGACTACCTGCTGTGGGATGCCGGCCACGCCATGACCGCGCCCAACGTCGCGCCCAGGGTGAGCCTGGTCGACCAGCTGGCGAAAATCGATCTCAAGCCCGAGCAGATCAAGTATCTCGCCATCAGTCACTATCATGGCGACCATATCGGCCAGGCCGGCTCGTTTCCCAAGGCGACACTGCTGATCGGCAAGGGAGACTGGGATGTGCTGACCCTCCCCAAGCCGCCGGAAATGGCCAATCCCGCGCCGTTCGCGAACTGGATCAAGGGCGAGGGCAAGGTCGAACCGGTGGCGCTCGACAAGGACGTGTTCGGCGACGGCAGCGTGATCATGCTGTATACGCCGGGCCACACGCCCGGCCATCACAGCCTGCTGGTGAAGCTGCCGCAAACGGGAGCCGTGGTGCTGAGCGGCGATCTCGCGCACTTCCGCGAGAACTACGACACCAACGGCGTGCCGACGTTCAACACCGATCGCTCCCAGTCGATGGCCTCGATCGACCGGGTCAAGAAGATCGCGGCGGGCAGCAAGGCGACCGTCATCATCCAGCACGACGCGCGCGACGTCGACAAGCTGCCGGTGTTCCCGGCGGCCGCGAAGTGACGAGAAATCAAGATCAGCCCGCGGGTAGCTGTTCCAGCAGCCGGCCCTTGCCGGGCAAGGGCGTGTCCACCTTCATGGCCTGCATCACGGCCCACAGCGCCGCCTGATTGGTGGTAATCACCGGCTTGCCGAACAGGCGCTCCCAGCCGCCGATCCAGTCCATGGTCGGGAAGTTGCCGCCCGGCACCACCAGTGCGTCGATGTCGGGCCGATCGATCCGGCGAAACGCCGCCTCGGCCACGCCGGCGTCCATCTTGCCGATGGCGTAGGCGTTGTTGGCGCCGAGGCTCTCCGAGGCGACCACCTCGATACCGTACTTCGTTTCGTAGTAGCGCTTGGCCCGCCCGATCACCTCTTCCGAATAGGGCGTCGCCATGGCGACCTTCGACGCCTTGAGCGCGCCGAGGGCCCGGCCGATCGCCTGCGCGGAGGTCAAGGACGGCACGCCCGACGCGTCGGTCATGCGCTTTACCGTCACCGCGTCGTAGTCGTCGGCGAACAGGCTCGCCGAGGTCTGCGACAGCGCGATCACCTCGACCCGTGCATCGCCCAGCAGCTTCGACTGATAAGCGACGTCGGCATCGAGGCTGGGCGAGAACGTCGTGTTGCCGCCCTTGCCCAGCCGGCCGGTGTGAACCTGTAGCTCCGCGGGCAAACGGCAATATTCGATCTCGCACGTGGTGTTGGTGGAGGGGACCAGGACCCCGAAATGTCGTGGCATGAGATCGTTCCTCCCCTCGACGCTTCCGGCGAAATCCTCGCACCGGCGGGGCTCGCAGGGCAAGCCCTGCACGGCGGCACCAGGGCGCAGACGCCGGCGCAGGTCTTGGCGCGCGAGGGCATCGCCTCGCGACAGCTACGCCGCCAACGGACGTGCGGCCTCGTCTCCACCCCCTGCTGGCGAGCGGATGGTCCGGCGGTGGTTTGCACTCGTTATCTGGATCACTTAGCTCGATGAGCTGTGCCGGAACGCGCCGCAATTTCCGGCGGGCGTACGGAACGGGCCAGCCTGCGGGCAATCGTCACGAGTTGGCGCAGCGGCGCCGAACCATCGGCAACGCGCCAGGCCAATGCAAGTGGAGAAGCCGGCACCGCTGACGCCAACGGCTTGAACACGACGTCGCCCACCGCCAGCAGCGAGGCACGCGACCGGGTCGTCACCGCCACGCCTGCTCCTCGGGCAACGGCTCGCACCATCTGTTCGGTGTCGGGTTCGATGTGGACGGTGCGGGGCAGGCAGCCTTCGAACACCTGCTCCACGACCCAGTCGTGGAAACCGGGCCCTTGCGCGCGCGGCCAGAACACGATGCGCTCGTGGTGCAGGTCCGAGGCTGCGATCTCTCGGCGGCGCGCCAGGCGGTGACGCCGCGGCAGCGCCGCGACCAAAGGATCCTTGCCGACCTCGATCACCGTAAGGTCCTGCGCATCGGCGAGCGGCAAACGCAGGAAGGCGGCATCGAGCGTACCCTCGCGCAATTGCTCCAGGCTGCGCGTCGTGGTCATGGTGTCGATGATCAGTTTGACCTCGGGATGGCGCCGGCGGAACTCTTCGACGATGTCGGTCGCGATGCCGACCGGCGAGGTCCGGGCATAGTTGAGCCTGAGCTCGCCGCGCAGCGAGCGGCCCGTCGCACGTGTCGCCTCGCCGAGTTGGGCCACGCGGTCGAGGATGTCGGGCGCGCCGGCGAGCAGCGTGCGGCCGGCTGCGGTCAGTTCGACCGAACGGCTGGTTCGGTCGAACAGTCGCGTGCCGACATCTGCTTCGAGCGTGCGGATCTGCTGGCTGACCGCGGGCTGGGCGATGTGCAGGCGTTCGGCGGCGCGTCCAAAATGACGCTCTTGCGCCACTGCCAGGAAAGTCCGGAGCTGCCGCAGGTCCATCGGCAAACAATAAGATTGGCTTATCGATCAAGTCAAAAGCCGGCTTGGACCGCACGCCGTCGGCGATGGTCTGCTGCGCGCCGGGAGTGAAACGACGATGCGGGCGGCATGGTACGACCGGCAGGGGCCGGCGCACGAAGTGCTTCAGATCGGCGACATCGAGCGACCGGTGCCGGGACCGGGCGAAGCGCTGGTGCGCGTGCACGCATCGGGCGTCAATCCATCCGACTGCAATGGCCGCGCCGGCCGTTTTGGCCGCAAGATGGGCTTCCCCCGCGTCGTGCCGCACAATGACGGCGCCGGTGTGCTGGCGGAGGTCGGGCCGGGTGTCGAGCCCGCGCTGATCGGCCGTCGGGTGTGGATGCACAATGCCGCCCGCGGCGGGGCGATGGGGAGTGCCGCCGAATACATCGCACTCGATGTTCGCCTGCTCGCCGAGCTGCCCGACGATTGCGACTTCACGGTCGGGGCGAGCCTCGGCATCCCGGCCCAGACGGCGCATCTCTGCCTGCTGCGCGACGGGCCGATCGACGGCAGCACGGTGCTGGTAACGGGCGGGGCGGGCGCTGTCGGCTTCTACGCCATCCAGATCGCGAAGTGGGCCGGTGCGCGGGTGATCGCGACCGTGAGTAGCGAACGCAAGGCGAGGGACGCGGCGCTGGCGGGCGCCGATCTAGTCCTGAACTATCGCAGTGACGACGTTGCCGAGGCCGTGCTCGGTTTCACCGACGGCCGCGGCGTCGATCGCATCGTCGAGGTCGACTTCGGGGCCAACCTTCCGACGACCCTGCGTGTGCTGGCCGACAATGCGGTGGTGTCGATGTATTCGTCGGTCGGCGTGCCTGAGCCGCGCGTGCCGGCCCTTGGCCTGATGTTCAAGGGCGCCACCGTGCGCTTCGTGCAACTCGGCCTGTCGCCGCTGCAGCTGCGACAGGCCGCGCAGCGCGGCGTCGTCGACTGGCTGAAGAGCGGTCGCGCGCGGCACCGCATCGCCATCAGCGTGCCGCTGGAACGTATCGCCGAAGCGCACGACCTCGTCGAAAGTGGCGACCGCCTGGGCACGGTCGTCGTCACGCCGTGAGGGAGGACAAACAACGATGAAACGCAGGTCGATCCTGAAGATGGCGGGCGCCGCCGCGGTTGCCGGCGCAACGGGGCCGGCGCGCGCGCAGGGCTATCCGAGCCAGCCCGTGCGGGTCGTCGTGCCGGGTCCGCCCGGCAACGCGCTCGATTCGCTGGCGCGGCTGATGTGCGACGCCATGGGCAAGTCGCTCCACACCACCTTCCTCGTCGACAACAAGGCCGGGGCGTCTGGCCATATCGGCGCCGAGTTCGTCGCCCGGGCAAAGCCCGACGGCTACACCCTGGTCTTCGGCTCGAGCACCACCCATGTCGTCAGTCCGCACATCCTGACCGACCTCAAGTACAAGCCGCTCGACGACTTCGATCCGATCACGCTGGTGGCCAAGGTGGCGAACGTGCTGGTGTGCCATCCCGAGCTGCCCGTGAAGACGGTGCGCGAGCTCATCGACTACGCCAAGGCCAACCCCGGCAAGCTCTCCTTCGGCTCGACTGGTATCGGCTCCAACCTGCATCTCGGCATGGAGCTGTTCATGATCATGACCGGCACCAGCATGCAGCACGTGCCCTATAGCTCCTCGGCGCTGCAGCTCGACCTGATCGCAGGTCGCATCCAGCTCCTGCTCGACAACATGCCCGTGGCCGTGCCCAACGTGCGCGCCGGCAAGGTGCGGGCGTTGGGCGTGGCGAGCCTGGAGCGCCAGCCCGAGCTCCCCGACGTACCGCCGATCGCCGATACGATTCCAGGTTACGAAGTCGGCGCCTGGGGCGTGCTCATGGCCCCCAAGGGAACGCCGCCCGGCATCATCACGACGCTCAACCAGACCGTGCGCTCGGCGCTGGCCCAGCCCGAGGTGCGCGACGGCTTCCTGAAGCAGAGCTTCCATCCCGCACCGATGACGCCCGAGGAGACCGCCGCCTTCATGCGCCGCGAGTACGACAAATGGGCCAAGGTGGTGCGCGAAGCCAACATCAAGGCGAATTAGGAGAAGCCATGCCCCGGTTCGAAGCCAACATCCGGTGGATGTTCAAGGAATACGACATGCCCGAGCGGTTCGTGCAGGCGGCACGCTGCGGCTTCAAAGGGGTTGAGCACGGCGATCCCTATGCCTGGAAGGCAAGCGACGTGGGCCGCTGGCTGAAGGACAACGGGCTCACGATGGTGCAGATCCTTACACCGCAGAACTGGGAGGCGGGCGAGCTCGGGCTCACCACGCTGCCCGGCCGTGAGGGCGACTTCCGCGATGCCGTGAAGCGCGGCATCGACTATGCGCTGGAGATCGAGTGCGGTCTGCTGCATCCGGCGATCGGCGGCACGCCCAAGGGCGAGCCGCGCGAGCGGACCTGGGCGCGCGTGGTCGAGAACCTCGTCATGGCCTGCGAGGAGGCGCGCAAGGCCGGGCTGACGCTGGCCATCGAGCCGGTGTGCAGTGCGCGCTTCCCGGATTTCTTCATCCACACCCTGGACGACGGCCTCGCCGTCATTCGGCAAGTCGGCCAGGACAACCTCAAACTCTGCTTCGACACCTACCACGTACAGATGGAGGAGGGCGCCATCAGCCGCAATCTGGAGCGCTGCTGGCCATGGATCGGCCATCTGCAGCTCGGCAATCCTCCGGGTCGGCACGAGCCGGGCGTGGGCGAGCTCAACCTGCAGCACTATTTCGACCTGGTGGACGGCAAAGGCTGGGCGGGCTGGATCGGCTGCGAATACACGCCATCCTCGCACACGCTCGACTCCCTCGCCTGGGGCGCTCGCTACGGCATCGGCAAACCAGCATGAGCATCCCTGAAAGTGCCCGTGATTTCCTCGGCAGCTATCGCCTTCAGTCGTTCGAGCTGGTGTTCGACGACGGTACGGTCGAGCATCCGCTGGGCCGCGATGCCGAGGGCCTGATCGTCTATACGCGCGAGGGCTTCTTCTCTGGCCAGATGATGCAACGGGGGCGGCCCCGCTTCGCCCAGGCACGCCAGTCGGCGGCGCAGAAGGATTTCGGCAACGACGCCGAGGTGCGCGCCGCATTCAATGGCTACGTCGCCTACTACTGCACCTACGACGTCGACGCGGCACGACAAATCGTCAATCACCGGATCATCAGCGCCCTGCTACCCAACTGGGAGGGGCAGGTGAACGTGCGGCACTACGAGTTCAAGGGTGATGTGCTGGTGCTGCGATCGCCGCCGATGGTCGTCGCGGGAAAGTCCGGCCGCAGCGTGCTGCATTGGCAGCGCTGCCCGACGGTCTACTGAAATGGGAGCGAATGGTATGCGCGCAGCGGTGGTCGTCGAGCAGGCGGGCGGCAAGCGGATTGAGCTGCAGGATGTGGCTCGGCCGGCGCCGGCTTCTGGAGAGGTGCTGGTGCGGGTGCGCGCGGCCGGCGCCAACCGCGCCGACCTCGCCATGAGCGTCGGCCATTTCAAGGGCGCCGGCAGCGCGTTGGCTGCGCCGATCGCCGGATTGGAGTTCGCGGGCGAGGTGACGGAGGTCGGCGCCGGCGTGACCGAAGTGAAGCCGGGCGATCGGGTCATGGCAATGGGCCAGGGCGCCTTCGCGGAATTTGCGCGCATCGACCACCGGCTGGTCATTCCGGTTCCGGCCGGCTTTTCATGGGAAGAGGCGGCGGCGGCGCCGGTCGCCCTGATGACCATGCATGATGCGGTGATCACCAACGGCAGGCTGGCCGCCGGCGAGACTGTGCTGGTGCAGGGCGTCACCTCGGGCGTCGGAATCGCGGCCTTCCAGATTGCGAGGGCCAAGGGCGCACGGCGGGTGATCGGCACCTCGACATCCGATGCCAAGCTCGCAACGCTCAAGGGCTGGGGCCTCGACGTTGGCGTCAATGCGAAGACCGACGACATCGTGCGGCGGGTAAGCGAAGCGACTGACGGCAGAGGCGCCGACCTGGTGATCGACATGATCGGCGGGCCGGTAGTGAATCAGAACATGCAGGCGGCGGCGGTGAAGGGTCGCATCATCGACGTCGGGCGCATGGGCGGGCTGAAGGGCGAGATCGATCTAGACCTGCACAGCCTGAAACGCATCACCTTCGTGGGAGTCACCTTCCGGACGCGATCGCCGGAGGAGATTCAGACGATCATTCGCCTGATGGTGAGCGACCTTTGGCCCGACGTGACCGCGGGGCGGATAAAGCTGCCGATCGACCGCGTTGTGCCCCTGGGCGGCATCGCCGATGCCTACGCGCATCTCCGTTCCAATGCGCATCTGGGCAAGGTCGTCATCACGATGTAGCGGGTGCTTGGCGCAGCACCGATCAGTCGAGGCAAGTTGGACCGCGTTCGCCTATTGGTGTTTCCCGGCCGACATTTCGCGCCTGATCAGGCGCTTCGGCCTCCTTTTTGCTCCGCTCGGAGCCGAGGGGAGCCGCCATGCCGACCGACCTGGACGCCATTGCCGAGCAGCAGGGCATCAAATACTTCCTGATCTCCTTCACCGATCTTTTGGGCGTGCAGCGCGCCAAGCTGGTGCCGCGATCGGCGATCGGCGACATGGCCAAGTCGGGCGCGGCTTTCGCCGGCTTCGCGACCTGGCTCGACATGACGCCGGCCGATCCCGACCTGTTCGCCGTTCCCGATCCCGCGAGCCTGATCCGGCTGCCGTGGAAGCCCGAAGTCGGCTGGCTCGCCGCCGATGCCTGGATGGACGGCAGGCCCGTCGGGCATGCGCCGCGCAACGTCCTGAAACGCCTGATCGCGGCCGCCGGCGAGCGCGGGCAGGAGATGAAGACCGGCGTCGAATGCGAGTTCTTTCTGATCTCGCCCGACGGGTCGGAGATTTCTGACGCCGCCGACCGCCAGGGCAAGCCCTGCTACGACCAGCAGGCGCTGATGCGCCGCTACGACGTGATCGCCGAGATCTGCGACGCCATGCAGGCGCTGGGCTGGCGGCCCTACCAGAACGACCATGAGGATGCGAACGGCCAGTTCGAGATGAACTGGCAGTACGACGCGGCGCTCAAGACCGCCGATCGCCACTCCTTCTTCAAGTACATGGTGCGCTCGATCGCCGAGAAGCATGGCCTGCGCGCCACCTTCATGCCGAAACCCTTCCCCGAGCTGACGGGCAATGGCTGCCACGCCCACGTCTCGCTGTGGCAGGGGGACCGCAACCTGTTCGACGACCCGGCGGGCAAGCTCGGCATCTCGGCGCTGGGGTACCATTTCCTCGGCGGCGTGATGCATTCGGCGGAGGCGCTGACCGCGCTGTTCAATCCGACGGTGAATTCCTACAAGCGCATCAACGCAGCCCCGACGCTGTCCGGCGCGAGCTGGGCCCCGGGGTCGGTCACTTATGCGGGCAACAACCGCACTCACATGATCCGCATTCCTGAACCCGGCCGCTTCGAGCTGCGGCTGGCCGATGGAGCCGCCAATCCCTACCTGCTGCAGGCCGGCATCCTGGCTGCGGGGCTCGACGGCATCGAGAATCGGCGCGACCCCGGCGAGCGGCTCGACATCAACATGTATATCGACGGCCACACCGTCACGAACGCGAGGAAGCTGCCGCTCAACCTTCTGGACGCGCTGCGCCGGCTCGAAGGCTCGACCGTGCTCGGCGAGCGGCTGGGCGCCTTGGTGCCGTCCTACCTCAAGCTGAAGGGCGAAGAGTGGAACGCCTACGCCCGCCACCTCTCGCCCTGGGAGCGCGAGACGACACTGGACGTTTGATCATTGCCGGGAGCGCGCGACTCCAAGGTCGCGGTAGCCCGCGACCCCGGCGCATCATCGTTGAACACACAGACCATGAGCGCCACTGGAGTGGCGCGCTCCCGGCAATGAGCCGATCAAGCCGCGGGAACTTTGCTGGAGCTCAGCTTGAAACCCTCGTAGCCCTTGGCCGCCACGGCATCGCAGTGCCGCTTGTAGCGGTCGAAACCGCCGACATAGGGCATGAACACCCGCGGCTTGCCGGGGATGTTGGCGCCCATGTACCAGCTGTTGGCCAGCGGATAGAGCGTGCTGT
>JADHLS010000034.1 GCA_016780605.1 Reyranella sp. | reverse complement strand
GCTGGAAAGCCAGACAAATCGGCACGGCGCGATCGGCCGACAATGACTTCGGTTCGGCCTGGATTCTGCCAGGGGGCGGCGGCGAGCATGACGACGTTGCGTTCGCCTCTTGTCCTGGTCGGCTCGCGGATTTCGGCGTCCACATCAAAGCCGGCTACTTCGTTTGGAACCGCGAGAAAGCCCGCCTCAACAAGAAGCGGCTGAAAGCGACAGAGACCCAGTACCCATTGCTTTGGGCAAAGAATATCAGCGCCGGGCGGTGGTGCTGGCCGGGATCGAAAGACGGAAAGACGGTCGACTTCGTGTCGTTCGGGACGGAAAACACGGGCGTGATCGATACGTCGGCCATCGTCCTTCAGCGCACCACCAACAACAAGCAACGTCGCCGCCTGCTTGCGGCGATCGTACCATCGACAGTGATTGATACGTATGGCGGCTTTGTCACAGAGAATCATACCATCGCCGTCGTGCCGGCGAAGGCTGGCGTAAAGCTCGATCTCGTTTGCCGGTTGCTCAACAGCGCTGCGGTTGACGTTAGGTACCGCCGTATCGCCGGGACGGCCAGCGTGTCTGTGTCCTCGTTGCGGGACTTGCCGTTGCCAAAACCCGAACACCTTCGGGAAAGCCTTCGCATTGCTGATGATTTCGAGCAGGCGGTCGAGCTTGCATATCAAAAAACATCGACGGCCTTGACGTTACCAACACCGGTGAGGGCGGTGCGGTAATGAAACGCCCCTCCAACCCGCCTCCGCAGTTCCGCCCTCAGGACCACAATCTGAATAAGATTCAACGGCGCGATCAGGAGGTTGCGGAGCAAAAGCGGGCGCTGATCGAGAAGATGAAGCACGCTGGGGTCAAGCCCAAAGCCGAAAAACCCGTCGAGGTGGTCGTAAAGCCGGAGGGTCGCGATGTCCCGCCGTCGGAGACAATCTTATCCGCGATACGTAGCCTTCCGCTCATTCTGGCCGATCGCATCGACGTCCGCAGTACGCCGCGAAATCCCGTGCCCGATTTGGTCGAAGGCTTGTTTCGCGTGCAACGGACAAACCGGTCGGAAGCGATCCTGTGTTGGCCCTACGCGCCGCCGAATATCGCGATCGTGCATGCGCTTGCAGTGCAGGCGCTGCTCACAGTTCCCGATTCCAAGGGCGCCGACGGACAGGGGGCCGCTCATGAGCCCGGGGCGCTTCGGACCTTGTTCTATCCCTGGGTACGGCCCTCACGCTTGGCGCAGTCCAGTGTTCTGGTCGACAAGAATTGGGTTCTGAAAACCAACCTGCACCACATAAACCGCGGACGGTCAGCTGAGCACAGCCATTCATCGCCTCTGTCTGATCTCCATCGTGCGTTGATCCGCGTCAAGGACCTGGATGGCACCGTCAAAGGTCGACGGGGGCGGCCTCAGGCCAAGCTTGCCGAATATTCTCACCCGACGTTGACCGAGCTCTCCCCACAGGCCGTGTTGATGGATGGATCCGTGTCGTCGCACGGTCTGCTGCATCGTACGCGACGTTTTACCCAACTCCCCGACCTTAGTCTCGGCTCCCCCGACAATCCCCAGACCGCCCATTATATGATGCTCGCCCTGCATCGCACCGCGCGTCCGAACAAAGCCCTGATCAAGACCATGGGCCCCCTGCATGGTGTTCTGATCGACGCAACAAGCCGCGCCACGCGGGGGCTGGGCGACGCCTGGAAAGAAAAATACGCGGACGTGCTCGCCACGGTCAGACGACTCTTTGGTCGTGTTCCCGTGTTGGCCGTGACCGATGATCCGTTCACGCACACCGTTTTTGCTCGCGACTTGCTCGCCGCTCACGACGCGCGGCCGGACTTGCCGAAGAAGGGACAAGTGCCGATCGCACAACCGGCGCTTTATTGCGAGCAAGGCTCGATTGTCGCTGCAACGGCCGCTGCTCCAATCAGTTTCGAGGGGTGCGAGCACATCCGAGCCGTCGGGTTTGGCGGAATTGGGCGCGAAGTTCTTGATGGCTTGAACGGTCTTCACCAGCGCGCGCTCATGATCGACGACGATCAGTCCGCACGTTTGCTCCGGTTATTGAAATCCGTCATCCGCAGGTGCGCCAATGCGCCCGGCGGCCTTCAATTTCTGGACGACTTTGTGACCGAGAGCGACGGCATAGAGACGGCCATTCAGGTCATGGCCGGCTATCGTCCCCAACACATTTTCACCGAGCTCGAGAATCCCGCGTTGGCGCTAGCGCAGGGCTATCCCGAGGAGATCAAGTCACTTCGGCAAAAGATCGAAGAATTCTTGAGCCAGTACAACACGACGACGCCAATGGGATCGGTCCTGGAGAGCGTTGTGGGTGACCTGATGGGTAAATCGTCGAAGGTCCTGCTCACGATGAGGGACGGAACTGCACTGGACTTTGCGCGCGACCGACTTCTGGCGTCTCCGATCGGCGAGCGCTTCAAGAAGCGTCTCGATCAGGAAATGCTGATCGCCATGGATTACCCGAGCACCGAAGCGCTGCTGCGCGAAGGCGGAGGCAGCGATCCGCGCACGTTCCGCAATCACATCGGCTGGTTGGTCCTCGTCGGTCCAAAGAGGGCGGACGCCACGAGACTCATGGCCCTCCCGTGGTTGCCGCGCGACGTGTTTGTGGTTGGTGATCTTGATCTCCTGAAGAACATCGCCTCGGATTCAAAGCGCCTGTCGCGCTTCACGGCATTCGGCGTTCCGGTGCAGAAGCGCCTGTCGCGCCTGGCCCAAGAGGGAGCGGACGAAATTGCTCGGCGGGATGCAAGCAGGACGGCGCTGACCTGGGACGAGCCGCCGGAAGAAGATGTCGAGTTCATCCCCATGTCCAGCGTCGTGGATTTGGGGACGAAGGGCAGTCCGCAGATTATCGTTTTCAAGACCAGCAACAACTATACGATCAATGCACGTCCGGGAAGCGATCTCGTGCTCTGCGACTGGGACGATCCGGCGAATCCCTTTCAAAGAGGGCGCGCCGACGAGATCAATGTCGGAGATGAGATCGCCGTACTCGGCGACGCCTTTATTGAAGGTGCACGCGGGTTGTTAGACATCCGGGCCACCGCGGCGGCTGGGCTGCGGAGCTATCACGAGACTGTCCGCGACGCGCTTCCATCGGTACCAGGCAAGACCCGTAGGGATAAGGCCGTCGAGATCGCCAAGCGTATGGGAGAGCCCGGACTTGTCGACCGCGTCTACAACTGGATCAACGTCGATAAATACCTGCAAGAGGATCTGCGGCTGGTGCGGCCGAACGCGCCGCAGCGATTGCCTGAGTTCCTGAAGTTCATGACCGCCATAGGCCGAGGCGAGCGCGCCGCGCAAATCGATTGGACATGGGCTGTCGTCGCCACCCGCTCGCGGCGCGTGTCGGCCGCTCTGCAGTTTCATGAAGCTTATCTTGGAATCCTCGTCGATCCGCACGCGAGGCTTGCCGAGAATCCCAGAATTGCGGACGGCTTGCGGTCCTTGCGCCGCCTGGCCGAGGACTTCGTCGGACGCGTGGAGAAGAAGTCGGTCTTCAAATCGGAGGACGCGGCCGCATGACCCGTATCGGCGTAGCCCCGCAATCGTTGAACGCCTCGCTGCAGGAAGCCAAGGAGGCCGTGGCGGACGCCTTGGTCAATATGACTGTGGCGCGCTGCTCCGGCACCGGCGATTTTGGCCGCATTGTCTATGGGCGATTGCCGGAACGGGCGTTTGTGTCCGGCTTCCTGTTGCCGCGCTTCGCCGAGATCGGTGACGAGGACGAAACCTCTGACATTCATATCTCGGTCATCGGTCTGGACTTGCAAGTCACCAAGGAGGCGACGGGACCGGCATCCATTCGGCCCCGGTTCTCCGTCTATGTGCGCGTCCTTCCTAACTGGAGCGAGCTGGTCGATCGACGTTTGGGAATTCACCCGACCTTCGACCTGATGCCGACGATCCGGAAGGAGATCGTTCAACGCATCCGCGAAGCGACGAAGGCGCGATGCACCGAAGAGGGCCTGGTCGGCCGGGACGACCCGAAGACCGTGTCGCGCGAAGACCGCCGCCAGCGGCAGGCTCGGCGCACCGCGCTCAAAGAGGAAACGACAAAGCAGATTTACAAAGAGTATGGGATCGAGAGCGCGGGGTTGCCGGAAAGCGAAGCGGACGAGTCCCCGGAAACGATAGAAGAAACTGCTGGTCCTGAAACTCCCGTCGATGCGCCACCGCCCGAGCGTGATGTTCCGTTCAAATTCGTCTGGGGCGACCATCAGGTGCCGCCGCACTTGGCGAAGCCCGCAGATATTCCCGTTAAATGGAAACGCATCGATCTCACGCTCGCGGCCCTGCGCTGGGAGCTGGACACTCGGATACGCGACGTGGACCTTTCCGCCTTCGCTAAAGAGATCGCCGCAGCCGTGACCGCCCAAGTCGATGCATGGCTCACGTCGCCGGAAGGCCAGGCCGAAGCGTGGCGCGACGAGAAAGTGACCCCGACCGATGTCGTCAACGAAGCAGCGTGGACGGCGTATCTTGAGCGCGTGCGTAAAACAAAGCCGGACTTGCAAGCCGTCCGGCCTCCCGTGGAGGAAATGCGGGTCACGGTGCAGGACGCCGCCAATTTCGCGGACCCCAGGGTGCGCAGTCTCCGCGTAGCCCTAGAAAACAATAATCGGCAACTCAGTAAGAAACGCCGTCAGCATCAATGCGCATCTGTCTTTGCTGCCGGGATTGAGATCGAGCTGCCGGAAGCGGTCCACAAGCCTCTGATCCCGGATCGCATCGAGCCGTCTTATCGTTTCCGACACCATATGGAATATCCCGCGATCGGCCTGAACAACGGCATCACCGCGTCTATGGCCGACGGGCGCGTGAAGCTCGCGACGACATGGTCGCCCCGGTTCCTGCAGATCAGGATCGTGCCACTCGGCCTCGGCGTGCCGGTTGAATTCGCCAAACTGTCGGCTGATAGCTTCAACCCCGACGAACTCTCGCCGCTGCCCGACGTCTACCGCACCTGGATCAAGGAGGAGTCGACGCGCCTCAAGGCCGAAGTGCGTCAAGGATTGTCGGCGGAAGATGCTGCGATCGAATCCGAGCGCCTCACGAAGGATATCGAGTCGTGGAACCGGGAGGCGGGTCTCATCAAGCGCGGGATCAAACTCCTGATTCTATCGCGCTCCGCCTATCTCGAAGGACAATCCGCGTCCGGCGATAGGCGGGACTCGCTCCTCAGACAAGGCGCACCTTATCGCGCCTGGCTGTTGATGAATCGCGCCTTACTCGACCGTGAAAAGGGAAATTCGACAGCGGGCTGGCGTCTGTTCCAAATGGCCTTTGTGCTGGCGCATCTTCCGACCATTGCCTCGCGCATGCCGGAATTTGGCAAGTGGCACGACCCCAAGTTCGATGAGGAAGAGGCGACCCTTCTCTATTTCGCGACCGGCGGCGGTAAGTCCGAAGCCTTCTACGGCATATTGGTCTTCGGTCTGTTTCTCGACCGATTGCGGGGAAAAGACCGGGGCGTCACGGCGCTCGTTCGCTATCCGCTGCGCCTTTTGACATTGCAACAGGCACAAAGGCTCCTTCGACTTGTGATCCAAGCCGAGTTGATCCGAAAAAATGCCGATTTGGGCGTCTGGCCGTTCGAGGTTGGGTTCTGGGTGGGAAGTGCCAACACACCGAATAACGTCAGTGGCATCAAGACCGTCCCGGCCGTCGATGACGCGGCGCACCCCAACGATGAAGTACTCAAAGCGACACTCGCTACGTCAGCTGCACCCGACAAGGACAGAGACTTCGCGCGCGGCTACGAGGATATGCGGGTCGCCTATTGCAAGATTCCGACCTGTCCGATCTGCCAGGAAGAGACGGGCTTACGCTTGTTCAATGGCGCCGTCGCGCGATCCAAGCGGGTCGGTATTGTATGCTTCAACGCGTCCTGCGCCTGGAATAAGGCACATCCGGGCGAGGTTCGGACGCCGCTGCCGTTCCTCCTGACGGACGACACAATATATCAACGTGCTCCCAGTGTCGTGCTCGGCACCGTCGATAAGCTGGCAATGATCGGCCAGCATCCCAACACCATCACATCCGTACTGGGTATGTTCGGAACCGCGCGGTGGGTGGCTGCCGACGGGCATTTGTTTTCGCCGCGCACGTCCGACCTGCTCGAAGCCGGGCCGGAGGAGGAAGGGTATGCGCCCGTCTTCCCGGCCTATCAGAACGGATGCCGAATCTTCAAAGATCCGTTCCCGTCGATCGTCATCCAAGACGAAATGCACCTTCTCGAAGAAAGCCTCGGGACGTTCAGCGGTTTGTTCGAGACGACATTCGAGACGTTGTTGACGAGCATCGACCAGATTTGCGGGAAGGGCCTCGAGGCGGCGCGATCGACCAAGGAACGGCCCCGCATGCCGAAGATCATCGCGGCGACGGCGACCGTGTCCGATCCTGACAAGCAGCTGGCCGTCCTGTACCAACGTAAGCCGGTCCAATTTCCGCACCCCGGTCCCGATCTTTACCGCTCGTTCTATGCCGCGCCGGCGGACGCACCCGCCGGAAATAAGGACCGACAGGGTTTGGGCGTTGAGCTCGGACCGGTGAACGGTCCGCAGGTCACTGCACCCTGGATGAGGCTGTTCTGCTCACTGATGACAAATGGCGCCAGTCACACCGTGACGACCGTCGCCGCCCTGTCCGCGTTCCATGTCTGCATTTCGGAATTGTGGGACGCGCTCCTCGGCGACCAACCGGCCAGCGCCTTGCAACGGCTGGAGTCCTTTATATCGCCCGGACAGGAGGGCGAGTGGCGCAGGAAAGCGCTTGAGGTGCTTCGGCAGCAGAAACGCTTTGACGAGGCCCTGGCGCTCGTTGATCTCCATCGCATCGCATTGACCTATGTGACGAACAAGAAGGGCGGCGACCAGGTCATGGACGCCCTCGAAACACAGGTGCGCCGCGACCACGAGACGAACGGGATGGAAATGCGCGCGTTCGAAAGCGAGCTCATCACGGGCGGGATTGACATGGGCTCCATCCAGGGCGTCATGAAGCGTGCGGAAAGCGGCATTCCCGCAGGGACGCCGATGCCGCCCATCTCGGAAACGATGCGCAGTATCGTCGCCACGTCGGCCATTTCCCATGGCGTCGACGTCGACCGCTTCAACAGTATGTTTTTTGCGGGAATGCCCGCCGACGTTGCCGAGTACATCCAGGCATCGAGCCGCGTCGGCCGCATGCATGTTGGCTTCGTGATCCTGATTCCGACACCGCAAAGCAAACGCGACCGATACATTGTCGAGGCGCATCAGATGTATCACCGCTTCCTGGAGCGAATGATCGCCGCACCGGCGTCGGAGCGATGGGCGGACAATGCCCTGCGCCGGATTACGGCCTCGATTATCCAGGCATGGGGCGTCATGCGTGAAATCGAGCAATTTTGCAGCCTGCCGGACGGTCAGAAGCACTTAATGCAGCGCAACGACATCGCCAAATCCCTGCATGCAACCTTTGAGCATGATCGCATTGCGTTCCGCGATCGACTGGCCGAGTTCATGAAAGTGGCCGTCGGCTTTGACGGACAAGGCCCTGATGGTTTGGGCAAGCCCTATCACGGCGAGCACTATACCAACGTCATCTTGAAGTTGATCAAGGATTTTACCGATGCGCTTCCACCGAGCGCCATAGAGCTGCGCGAATTGTGGGGCGATCGCCTGCCGACTCAAAAGCCGATGACTTCCCTCCGCGACGTGGACGAGGCCGCCATCATCGTTGCTGCGCGGCGGGATCCCAATACCGATCGGTGGCTCAAGACCGAATCGGTCGAGCGCGTGATGCGAGCAATCAGAGGTCAAAAATCCAGGGTCAACGACGTCGATGAGCCCGACATAAGGCCGGAGGAAGCCTGAGAAGGCGCGAAAGCCACATGGCGAAAAATCCATCTCCAGTTTCAGGCGGGCGCAAAACTCCGCAACGGTTCTTCGGAAAGCCGGACACCGCCGACGACCAGCGAACGCCGAAGGCCCCGACCATGGTCCGCTCACGCGGCCAGGTCGCGACCACCTACGCGCCGGGGAAGCTGTTCACCTGGGAAGGCGGACGCGGCATCTGCCTGTCGGTGCCTCTTGCGGACTTGAAGAAGCCCCACGCCACGCAGCGACGAATGATCGGGGAGGGGATCGACGAGTTTGTCGCCACGTGGGCGGCACGCGCCGCCAATTGCCGGCCGAATGGCGCGCCCATCTATATGGAGCAGTGCCTAGATCGGAAATTTTTGAACGGCCACGAAGTCCAGGTCGATTTGGATGCCGGTTTCGAGTTCACCAATCCGACGAAGATGGGCTACATCCCCTATCCACTGTTGTTTCAATGCACCGTCTGTAAGCGGCTTCGCCACTACGAAAGTCCAGAGACACAGGCCAAAGAGGCGCTGCCGCGGCGCTGTTCGGACCATGCCTCGGATTGGAAACAGGTCGACGTCGTGTTCGTTCATTGGTCCGGAACGCTCGAGCCGCTGACGCCGACGCGCTACGAGTATCTGCCCAACGAACGTCGCGTGATCGCCTATGAGAAATGCGGCAAATGCGGCAGCGACGAATTCACGCTTCATAACAACAGCACTAGCTTTTCCGATTGGTACTTCCGGTGCGTGGGCTGTTCGGAAACTTCGGATGTGACGAAGGCTGATAAGTTCACAAGGACTATTCTTGGTGGCAAGCAGCAGGCTGGCGAGACGCATGAATTTATCGAGATCAATATGCTGCCGGTCTCGTACCGGGCCAATGCTGTGCAGTATGTCCAAGGCAATCGGTTCATCGTTCTGGAGGACGGCCGGAGACTCCTCTTGCTGGGGCCAAGCGAGCATGAGGCGCTCGCTCGCGAAATCGCGACCATCCACAACGTGCCGTTCGCGGAGCCGTCCGAGGTGGAAATTCAAGAAAAGCTAAGGGCGTGCGGGCGTGAACAGGAATGGACCGAGTGGGTTGAGCTGGATGGCGACGCCAGAAAGGAAGCCTCGCCGGGGCGCGCCAGAGCTTTCAGGAAGGAAGCCGACGCCATCCGGCAGAAATGGTTTGCGGACAATTTGATCGAAAAGGGCTCGGTTCAAAGCTCGGCCTTGCGTCAGAACATCGCGCTTCGCTCCGCATGGGCGAAGCGGTTCGATCCCATCCGGCTTACTCTGGAGCACGCCACCTTCTACGACGAACACGTCCGCCACAAGGTCGAGGAGCGCAAGGCGAACAACGTCCTGTCGCCGGATCGCACACTGTCGGACGCTGTCGGGGATCCCGCCAGATTTGCAGATTACAAGCGCGTCATCGGCGGTCTGCTCAACCGCAGCGGCATCAAGGAGATGGTGCTGATCCGCAATCTCCCGATCTGCGAATACACCTTCGGTTACTCTCGCGTCTCGCCGACACCGATTTATACCCGCGAGCATAACAATCGCTCCGTGCCGATGCCGGTTCGGCTCATGGCGTTTCCATCCCTCATTAGCGAAAATTCCGGGGGCAGCAGTCCGATTTACGTACTCGAACAGGATAATGAAGCCTTCTACGTCCGATTGGACGAAGGCCAGGTGCTCAAATGGCTGGAGGCCAATGGCGTCCCCGACCTTCCGCAACTCGGACAATTGGGAGCTGCGTATCTGGAGCAATACCAGGACTTCAAACCATTTATGGAAGCATACCGGACGCGCGAGGAGGGGCAGACGCCACGGACCCTGTGTTCCTACATCTATATGCTGCTGCATTCCGTTTCCCATCAGATGATCGAGGCGCTGGCTGAAACGTCCGGCTTGGATCGCGATGGGATCGGCGAGCACCTCTACCCTGCCGACTTGGCATTCGTTCTGTACCGCAGGGGCATGACTCCCGATCTGGGAAACATCTCGGCGATGTGGCGCAATCAAGCCAAAACTTTTCTCGGCCATATGATGGAGCCTAGGTCGCTCCGATGCGGCTCGGGAAGCTTATGCGATGCCCGGGGCGCCGCGTGTCCGGCCTGCATCCTTATTTCCGATATTTCCTGCATCGCCGGTAACCAGCTCGTGTCGCGCGCGGCGCTTGCTGGCGGGTCCTTGCCCATGTGGGAAGCAAGAGAGGGCGGCCGCGATTATGTGACCGGCTTTTTTGAGATCTGTGCATGACCGCCAGAAAGGACGACAACGATCGCGCGCGGATTGTTGTCACAGTTCCGATGCGGCCGTCCCATTTCGAGAGGGCGCTTGCCGGAATCAACGACAGCGGCGTGCTCATCGAGACGATGGAGACGTTTCTGCATCTAAGCCGAAGGGCTTCGGAGCGTCTCGTCGTGGTCTCGCCATTCTTGGATGCAGACGGGTTGGAATGGGCTTCGTCGCTGTTCGAAGCGACCCGTGCGCCCGATCGAGCTCTTATTTGTCGCCATTACAACCACGTGACTTCTCCCTATGAGACGCGCTTGTCCACTGCCGGTGTTGCAATCCACGAATACTTCCTAGAGCGCGCACCGAAAGGTTGGGGGAGTCGCGCTGCCGAAACCTTCCACGCTAAAATCGTTCTCGCCGATCAGGTCGCGGCTTACGTTGGGTCCGCCAACTTTTTGAGATCGTCCAAGGAGCTATCGCTCGAATGCGGCGTTCTGCTGGAGGGCCAAGCCGTGAAGCAGGTCCACGATGTCGTCCAGAGCATGCTGCAGATTTCTGCCTTGAGAAGTAATGGCTCAAGGTGAGCCAGTTCCTTTAACGGCGAGCCGCGTAATCGCGATGGTGCCAGTTGCAGCGGCAGCAACAAGACCTACGGCATATTGCCAAGTCGTGCTGGGTAACAGTAAATGCCGGATCTGCTGAACGACGCTGAAGCCTGCGAGTGCTGCCGGCAAACCGAACACCATCACAACCAACCAGTGAAGGATGGACGACCCGCTGGTGTGGTATATCGCTTTACCCGCTAAGAACAGCAGGACCGGCAGTCACAATGCGTTCGCCGAGTTTCCTTGCCCGTATGCTTTTGCCACGGCGCGGCCCGAAGACGCCTTCGGTCCAACGGGTCACGTCTGGTTCAATGAAATGACCTCCCGCGGGAATCCAGCCTTCCATCTCTTTACGCCTCACCGGCACGCCAACTTCCACGTCGGCCGGCGCGGTGCCCTCTTGTTTCATTGTAGCGCATCAACGTTAATCAACCTTTAATCGGGGCGGAGCCCGGCATACGCGGATATGTAGGCTGACAGCCCGGTGGCTCTGCGCGTACCGGTGCCCTAGGATGGCTAGTGCACCAACATGATGAAGAGGACCATCATCATCATGATGATGATGGTCGTGCCAGGCCAATGAGCACACCGCTTGAACAATTGCCGCGCCGGATATTCCTGGATTCATGCACGGCCCAGACGCTCCGTGACTATGGGGCCTTCATCTTCGAAGGCGAAGCGATTCCCGATTCTGATCGCCTCTTCCGGGTGCCTGGAGGCGTCGAGAAGGTCGAGGCGTTGCGGGACATCTTTCAGCTCAACGAGCGCGCACAGTTTGAGTGGATCGTCTCTCACGCGAGCATGGTGGAAGCGAACGACAAAGGCGATCCCGGCCACCTGCGCTGGGTTTACGATATCGCCCGGCACTCGGCGGCCTGCCTCGCTCTTGATGGCGCGAGTAAAGAGAGCTGGGCTCATGCTGCCAGGCTGCGAGAACCGAGGTTCGGATATCTCGGCAAGAAGGACCATGTGCTGTTGGAAGAAGCGGTCGCCTTCCGCTGCGAAGTATTCCTGACCATGGAAAGACGCCTGCCGCGTAACGCGGAGCCCATCGAGCGTGAGCTTGGCATCCGCATTCTGACTCCAGTCACGTACTGGCAGATGCTGCGGCCGTGGGCGGCACTCTGGCAATAGAGCGATGACCGGTGTGACAGCGGTCATATTTGTCAAGTCTCGCTTGGCAAACTGACCGTTGTCTAAACTGACGGCGGCAACCGCTTGTCCACCGCTCAGGTGTCCTCCAGAATCCGGCGATCGCCACGCACCCACGCCACTTCGGCTGCGTGATAGAGTTCCGGAAGATTTTTATAAGGATCAGCGTGTTCCTCGGCACGCGTCGCGAGGCCGTACAAGATGACCGAATTCACGAACGCTGATCGGTTCTTGGGATTGATGATATCCATGTCCGGCAGGATCGTGTCCGGCAAAAGATGCCGGGCGACGCTCTGAGCAATGTCCTTCAGCTCCGCCGGAAAGTCGTTGGCGACGACCGCGACTGCCGCGCCGGCAATGATATCCGCGCCGCGCGGCCGACCGGGCGGACCTTCGCGCCCAGATATGCCATTGAACTGACGCCGGGTGGCGCGCAGACGATACCGCCGACCACAACGCGGCCCGCTCCGATGTCTGGCGGCAGGTTCGGGCGCGGACTTGGCAGCTCCAACCGAAGCTCAGGGAGTGCTTTTGAGGGGTATGCTAGGACGTCGACGCCGAGCTTCGGCCCCACCTACATCTATCAGTACCCTTATTGCTCAAAGCAGTTCCAGCGGAAGAAGCAAGACAGCACCCTGCGGGCGCACAAGGCGCCGAACGGCTGGGATTGTTCTGGCCGCACGGGCTATCTGGTGGAGATCAGATAGTGCTTGGGCAATAGACCGCATACGCTG
Source organism: Reyranella sp. (assembly GCA_016780605.1). Lineage (GTDB taxonomy): Bacteria > Pseudomonadota > Alphaproteobacteria > Reyranellales > Reyranellaceae > Reyranella. Next base: position 2,656 of record JADHLS010000034.1, on the reverse strand, counting down.
CGCCACAATATCAGAAGCGGAGAAACGAGCGCCTTGGAAGAGGGGAGCAAATGGTAGAAGAAGCGCACGTCATCGCCGGCAAAGACTTGCATCGACACTGGCAACGTCGCGACGCTTTAGAGGAGTTCCACAAACTCTTCAATGAGCAAGGCGTCGTAGACGAGCGGGCTATTGCAATCGTGGGCGTGACCTTTCTCGATTCGATCCTTGAGCATACGCTCATCAACTTCATGATCGATGACGAGAAGGAAGCGAGCAAGTTGCTGGGTTTTGACCGCCCGCTGGGGACCTTTTCCAGCCGCGTGACTGCTGCGTATTGCCTCGGATTAATCTGCAAGACTGTTCGGGATGATCTTCGAATGGTCGGAAGGATACGTAACAAGTTTGCTCACGAATTGCAGGCATCCTTCGACCTCGAACCCGTACGCGGGTGGTGTCTTTCTCTGAGGTGGCACGAGTTTTCCATGATGATGAAAGCGCCGTCCGACGCCACACCGCGAGACATCTTCAAAGTCGATGTGAACCAATTGATCGGCTATTTAGACGGACTTGCCGGCGTAGCGCGCCTCGAGCGTCGCAAGATACGAGCCGACGACCAAGGCGGCCCGACGCTGTTGCGTTGAGTAGCGGCAGAATAATTTCGACAAGTTCGCCAAGAACAAGTGCAAATCGTTCATCCAGCGTCTTGCCGAAGTGAACCGCGAATAACGAGAAGGGAGTAAACCGGCAATGCATAGCCAAGTCGTTCTAGCGCCGGTGCCATGGATCCACCTGGAGGCGATCGAGAATGAACCACGCCTCAAAGATCGCGTCGCCTTCGGTACAAGCAGCCTCGCCGTGACAGAGGAATACGCCGGCTTGCCGATCTTCATCTATGCCTCCGGGCCTGCGCATGAACGGCATGTTCCTGGCGTCGTCACATGGACCGGCATGGTCGACAGGATTGAACGTGCCGTTGAACGTGGTCCGCGCTCCGGAAAGCACCCGGACAGCACAGTCCGGCCGCTCACGGCGGAGAAAGGCGACAGCGCGTTCATTTCATTTCTGGAAGTGACCGGCATTCGGCTGTTGGATCACCCGCTGTCCCTCACCCGCTTCACCAAACGCAACGGCAAGGGCAAGCCGTTCACCGGCGCGGTCCCGCAATGGCCTGTTCTGGCCTATCTGGACAACGAACCTGAAAGCGTCAGGAATCCTCATGCCTGACCCGATCGCCATCCTCGGTTGGGGCTCGCTGTTGTGGGACGCACGCCCGGACTTCGACCAATGGCACGGCGCATGGCAGCACGATGGGCCTACGCTGAAGATTGAGTTCTCGCGCATCTCGATCACACGGTCCGGCGCCTTAACGCTCGTACTGGACACGCGCGATGGCGCTGATATCCAGGTTGCCTACGCTTTGAGCTTGCGGAGCCGCCTGTCGCTTGCCATCGAAGACCTCCGCAAGCGAGAAGGCACAAGTAGCGCGAACGTCGGCTACGTTCGACCCAGTGGAGAGGGGAAGTCGCGCGACGGCGACACAAAATCGCGCATCGCGGCCTGGGCCAAAGCGAAGAATTTCAAAGCCGTCGTCTGGACTGACTTGCAGAGCAACTTCCCGGAGAAGACAGGCAAGCCGTTCTCTGTCGACGCCGCTATGGAGTACATACAAGGCCTTTCGGAAGAAGGGCGTCGCGCCGCGTCCGACTACATCGGCAGGGCGCCTGACTTTGTCGACACGCCGTTGCGGCAGCGATCCCGCGCCGCTTCCTGACCTCATGACCGCGTCTCTACGCCTGCCAGGAATTCTTCCTTGACCAATGACCTATCCTTTCTACGTGCGATCGTCGGCGATATCGTTGCCGTGCCAGGTCCCGGCAGGCAACTGGACGGAGACGAGACGCTTCAGTGGCTTCAGAATCCGCAGATGGTCTTTCAGCAAATGGACCCTGCGACTGGCGCGCGCATTGGACTGCGACATACAGGCGTCGCCGCAGCATTGGCGCTGGCCGCTTCGCTCCAGAAGAGCAAATCCGCTTACGGCCGTGGTACGCGAAGGAATGTCCTTGCGACCGCGATCGCTAACGCCGCCCTTGGCGCGTTCGCTGGCAGAACGGAAGACACGATCACCAAGGCGGACTTTGCCGCCCTGGAGGAAGCTGTTTCCGACTGGTTTGCATCGAAGGTAGCAACGCGAACACACGTCGTGCCGTGCGCCATTTTATTGAATGCGGCCAAATGCTTCGAAGTCGGCCCCGTTCAGTTTTCCTACGTGAGTGACTTCATCAAACGAAGGACGACGGGCGTTAACGAGTTCGTGAGTCAACTGGCCTACGGCCCCCTCTTGCAAACGATGGAAGCGCGGTCCGCCAAGTGGGTTGCCGAAGTCGAAATTGAGGGCTGCGAGTTCGAGCGCGCCGAAGAGATGGCAAACCTCGCGACTGACTTGGCGTTGGTGGCCGTCCAGTTCGCTGTTCCCAAGTACTACTCGCGTCACATGTCCCGCATCACCGCCCGGACCTTGCCGCCCACCGTCGGCAGCGTTCACATAAGCGAGGCCGTGCCGCGCTTCTCAATGCACAATCGCTTTCCAGGATATGGTCTATCGATCGAGGTCTTCGAACAGTTCATTGCAACGCAGTCGACGATTTTGCAGTCAGTGGGCCGACGCGTCGCG
>JADHLS010000033.1 GCA_016780605.1 Reyranella sp. | reverse complement strand
AGTTCCTGACGCGCACCATCAAGAAGGTGCTCGACGAGGAGACGACGTCGCTGGAGAACGGCCTCACCATGCTGGCCACCATCGGCGCCACGGCGCCTTTCGTCGGCCTGTTCGGCACGGTGTGGGGCGTCTATCACGCGCTGGTGGCGATCGGCATGTCAGGCTCGGGCATGCTCGACAAGGTCGCGGGCCCGGTCGGCGAAGCGCTCATCATGACCGGCATCGGGCTTGCCGTCGCCCTGCCGGCGGTCATGGGCTACAATTGGCTGACCCGCTCCAACCGCGTGCTGACCGCCAAGCTTGATGCCTTCGCCTTCGAGCTGCTGAACTTCCTGCTGATCGGCCGCACGCTGCAGACCGCTCGTCGCGACCACAGGCCGGGCACCGTCCCGCTGGCCGCGGTCAACTAATGACCGGGAACAGCCATGTCGGGTTCGCCCACGGCGATGGGGGCAGATGGTCAATCGCGAAATTGCTCGTGGCAAGCCGTGCAGGCCTTGCGCGTATTGGCAACCTGTTGAGCGATCGCTTCCCGATTGCCGTCTTTGGTTGCCGCCAGAAGCTTGGCGGTCTCGACGACGAGATGCTTCTGTGCGTCAAGAAAGCGATCGACGTCGTCCCAAGTGGTGGGCGCTGCGCCGCTTTTGCTTGGCAGCTCCGTCAACTCACTTCCCGGTGGGAAGAGCGTGGGAATCGACTTGGCAAACATCACGACCTTCGTTGCCGCGTCGATCGCGGCCGGCTGTTCGCCATTCCCCTTGGTGAACTCCCCGACCTGAGCCAGCGAAGCGCTCATTGTCCGCATTGTCGCGTGCAGAGCCGGCACGATGCCCTCTGCTCGGGCGACCCCGTAGCTGACGGTGCCGGCGGCGAGAATCAGAACGAGGGTCGGCCGGGTTGCGCAGCCGATAAGCTTGGCTTTCTGAGACATGATGTTGGCTCGCTGGACGTTTTCGCTGAAGGTGACTACCGCAGTGTGCCGGGCGCTATTCCGGGAATCCGGGTTCGGAATAAGATCGCTGATCGACCAGTATGGCGATGCTGGTCCCTGACAACACCCCTCGCGCCACAGACCGCTGGCCGCAAGCCGCGCAGCGTGTCGCTCGCTGCCGTGAACTACTAGGGCAGGAGAAGACCAATAGCATTCGGCATCCGTCGATGGGTCCGCGCGACAAGCGCCTTCGATGTCCCCGTCGCGGAGACGTCCGCTTCCGGCAAGCGCGCCTACGCTTCGGTGTGGAGGCTGCACTTCTATGCCGGGCTGTTTTGCATCCCTTTTGTCTTATGGCTGGCGATCACCGGGTCCCTGTACCTCTTCCAGCCGCAACTCGATGCTTGGATCGATCGTCGCTATGATGCGCTCGAGATGCGCGGGCCCGTGGCGGCACCATCCGCGCAGGTCGAAGCGGCGCTTGCGGCGGTCGACGGCGCCGTGCTCAACGCCTACGAGCTGCCGGCTGGCCCTCAGTCCGCGAGCCGCGTACTGGTTGGTCGCGGCAAGGAATTGTACCGCGTCTATGTCCACCCCCAGACGCTCGAAGTCCTGAAGGTCGTGCCGGAGAACGAACGGCTGACGCGGCTGCTGTTCTACCTGCATGGCGAACTCCTCCTGGGACGTCCCGGATCGGTGCTGGTGGAGCTTGCCGCTTCGTGGACCATCGTGATGATCCTGACGGGCCTGTATCTCTGGTGGCCGAGGGACGGTCGGCGGGCCGCCGGCGCGCTGTATCCTCGCCTCTCCGGCGGGGGCCGACAGATGTGGCGCGACCTGCATGCCGTGGCGGGCTTCTGGGTGTCGCTTTTTACGCTGTTCCTGCTCGTGTCGGGCCTTCCGTGGGCGAGTTCTTGGGGCAGCCTGTTGAAGACGGTTCGCCAAATCGGCGCCGAGACGCCGGTGCAACAGGCATGGACGACAGGCAGCGAGTCCGAGGCCTCGGAGCGCCTTCAGGCACATGATCAGCATCGGTCGGCGCACTCCGGCGGCGGAACGGGAGCAAGAATGTCCGGCTTCCTGTATGGCGAGCTTGACCGGCTCGCGCCCGTCGTTGCGCCGCTTGGCTTCGCCCCGCCGGTCCTGATCTCGCCACCCTCCGAATTGTCCGCCTCCTGGACGGCCCGCTCGGACGCGAGAAACCGTCCCCTGCGCGAGAGCGTGACCCTCGACGGCGCGACGGGAGCCGTGACAAGCCACAAAAAATTCGCCCAATGGCCGCTGATCGACCGCCTCGTCGGCTACGGCGTGTCCATACACGAGGGGCATCTGTTCGGGTGGCTGAACCAGGCGTTGGGCCTATTCACCGCCAGCGGCCTCGTCACATTGATCGTCAGCGGCTTCGTGATGTGGTGGAAGCGTCGCCCAGCGGGAAGACTGGGAGCCCCGTTGACTGCGCGCAGACTCGTCACCTTCCCGCTGCTATGCGCAGGCCTGGTCCTCCTCGGGATCGCGCTCCCCCCGCTCGGCGGTTCTCTGGCGATCGTTCTGGCTTTCGACCGATGGCTGCTTCCGCGTTTTCCCGGTCTCGCCCACTATCTGGGGATGACGCCTCCCATGCGCTGATCCGCCCGCGCGGCGGCGGGGTCGCGGGCAACCATCATCGCAGGTCAATCCGGCGCCGGCCGAATCAGGAAAACGGCTTCTAGGAATTGCGCAAGCCCCGGGAAGACGGCTCCGGGGGGTCTCCGGGACACCGTTTACATCGCCTGCAGCAGCACCCAGGCGATCATGGCCATCCCGATCACCGACACGAACCAGGCGAGCGTACGCAACCAGGGAATGCCGATCAGGTAGATCACGGCATGGGCAAGCCGCGCCCAGAAGAAGATCGCGGCGCCCATCGCAGTGGTGGCGTTGGCCTTGCCCGAGGCGGCCGCGATCAGCACCAGCACGGCAAACAGCACCATGTTCTCGATCATGTTGAGGTGGGCGCGCCTGGCCCGGCCGGCCCAGCCCTTGTACTCGGGCAGGCCCTCACGGTTGCCGGCCAGGGTCGGCAGGCCGACCTGCTGGTTGGCGCCGGCGGCCGCGATCAGCACCTCCACAAAGCAGAGGATGGCCGACAGCAGAAGATACTTGAGATCGGGTGACATGCGTTTCTCCCCATTATTTGGTCCCGAACAGGCGGTCGCCCGCATCGCCCAGGCCGGGGACAATATACCCGTGATCGTTGAGCTTGGCATCGATCGCTGCCGCGAACACCGGCACGTCGGGATGGACCTCGGCGAAGGCGCGCGCACCTTGCTCGGAGCCCAGGATGCAGATGAACTTTATGCGCTTGGCGCCCGACTCCTTCAGGCGATCGACGGCGGCGATCGCCGAGTGCGCCGTTGCCAGCATCGGATCGCAGACGATGACGTCGCGATCGGAGATGTCCTGCGGGATCTTGAAGTAGTACTCGACGGCCTGCAGCGTCTTGGGATCGCGATAGAGCCCGACATGGCCCATGCGGGCGAGCGGCACGAGATCGATGATGCCCTCGGCGAGCCCCAAGCCGGCGCGCAGGATCGGCACCACCACCAGCTTCTTGCCTTCGAGCAGCGGCGCCTTCATCGCCTCGATCGGCGTGGTGATGTTGCGTTCGACCAGCGGCAGGTCTTTGGTGGCGTCGTAGCCCAGCAGCAGCCCCATCTCGCGCAGCAGGCGGCGGAAGTTGGTGCTCGAGGTCTCCCGGTCGCGCATCTTGCTGAGCTTGTGCTGCACCAGCGGATGGCTGACGACGTGGATGGAATGCGGCAACGACATATCAATATCTCCCCAAAATCCTGTCATCCCGAGCGAAGCGAGGGACCTTTAAAGCCATGAGCAAAGGTCCCTCGCTTCGCTCGGGATGACAATGGACGCTTAAAACACGGTGCCGTCGCTCGCGACGGCGATCGGCGGGCCGCCCCCCGGACGGCGTTCGGCGGCGAGCACGCGGCCGGCGAACCAGGTGCCGGCCTCCAGCACTTTCACCAGCGGCAGGCGCTCGGCGTCGAGGCCGAGGTGACCCCGAACATGCTGGGCGATGCGATCGAGCAGGGCCACGGTCAATGCGCGCCATTCGACGATCGGCTCGTCGCCGGCAGCAAAGGTCTTTTCCAGCAGCGTCCGCTGCTTGGGCCGGAGCGCGCCGGCGTCGACGAGAAGGCCGCCATTGCGATACTCGGGCAGGCCGGTGAGCTCATCCAGTGCGACCACCTTCAAGCCGGCGCCTTCCAGCGGCTCGACCAGGGAATAGGAGAGCCACTGCGACAGCTTGTGGAACGGCACCATGCCGATCGCGGGATGGGGCCATACGTCGCCCATGGGCAACGGCCAGATCGGCGAGAGCTTGTCGAGCACGGCCGCCAGGATCGAGGCCGCCTTGACGTCGTTTGCCGTGGCGATGAGGTCGAACAGCGCGCCCGGCCGTGGCAGCCCGACGCCGCCCAGCTTGCGCAGCAGTTCGGCGCGGCCTTCGAGCCCGGTCAACGGATTGTGCGCCTTCACCTGGAAGCCCATGGCGATATCCATCGGCGTCAGCGCCGCCAGGCGCCCGGCATCGACGCGCAGCGGATCGCCCTTAGCATCGCGGCTGAAGGCGCCGTTGGCGAACATGTGGAAGCTCGCGACGCCCAGCCCCTCGGAGCGCGCGTAGGTCTCGCCCGTGCCGGGCTCGCGGTACGACCAGGCAGGACCGGCCCCGGCATCGAGCAGCACCGAGACCACGGCGAGGTCCATGCGCCGCCGCGCGATCTCCTCCTTCGGGAACCCGGCCAAACGCCCGGCCAATGCGCTCCAGCGATCGTGACCGCCGGCTTCGAAGTGCCGCCAGCGCGAGTGGAAAGGAATCGCCGCGGGATCGGCAAAGCGCTGGCGTGTCACCGCAAGCGTCGCCTGCACGGCGGCCTCGAGCCCGTTCGGATCGACCGAGAACCAGACCGACCGTCCGTCCTCGACATATTTCAGCATCTTCTCCGCCCGCTCGCGGATTGCCGCGGGCGTGCGCAGATACGCAAGCTCGGCAGGATTCACTCGTTGAGGCCCCGCCCCTTGGGCTTGGCGAGCTCAGCCGTCGCGGGCTTCGTCGGCGTGAAGTAGCCCGCGGCCTTCTTGGCATCCATCTCGACCTGGGCGTCGGCGGGAATCAGCTCATCGGGGATCGGCACCTGCTCGACCACTTCGATGCCCTGCTCGCGCAGCGCGTCGGACTTCATGTTGCTCATCGAGGCGAAGCGGTCGATGCGGGCGATGCCCAGCCAGTGGAACAGGTCGGGCATCAGCTCCTGGAAGCGCATATCCTGCACGCCCGCCACGCATTCGGTTCGGTTGAAGTACTGCGCCGCCGAATCGCCACCGGGCTGGCGCTTGCGTGCATTGTAGACCAGGAACTTGGTGACCTCGCCCAGCGCTCGGCCTTCCTTGCGGTTGTAGATGACGACGCCCACGCCGCCCCTCTGCGCCATCTCGATGCAGATCTCGATGCCGTGCGCCAGATACGGCCGGCAGGTGCAGATGTCGGAGCCGAACACGTCCGAGCCGTTGCATTCATCGTGGAGACGGCAGGCGATCTTGGTCTCCGGCCTGCCGAGCTGCTTCACGTCGCCGAAGAAGTAGATGGTGGCGCCGCCGATCGGCGGCAGGAACAGCTCGAGGTCGGGCCGCGTCACCAGCTCGGTGTACATGCCGCCGGTGTGCTCGAACAGGGTGCGGCGCAGCTCCGGCTCCTTGACGCCGAAGCGCTCGGCGATACCGGGCAGCCACCACACCGGCTCGACCGCCGCCTTGGTCACACGCACGTCGCCGCTCGGCATCAGGATGTCGTTGTCGGGCCGGAGCCGTCCCGCCGCGATGGCGTCGCGAATCTCCGGCATTTGTACATGCGCCTTGGTGACGGCGATGGTCGGGCGGATGTCCCAGCCCGCCGCCAGCTTGTCGGCAAACACCTCGGCCACCATGTGGCCCCACGGATCGAGCGACACGATCTTCTTGGGGTCGAACCAGCTCTCGAACGGGCCGATCGGCTCGGCCGGCGAGGTGTTGGTGAAGTCAGGGCGATGGCCGGGCTTCAGCTCCTGGGCCGCGATCGCGAGCGCACGGTAGATGCCGTAGGACCCGGAATGCACACCGATGGCATTACGCTTGGCGGGATCTCCCACCGTGCCCACGACGGGCCCCCTGAGCTTGGGATCGCGCGCGCCCCAGATCACCGGGGGAGCCGCCTGGCCGCCCTGGGAGGGGTGGGTGTTCAGTCTGATGTGACGCATGTGCTTTCCAAAATGCCCCAAAAGGCGGGAAAGCGAGGCATCTTAGGCCCTGTGGATGACAAAGGGAAGATGACGTAAGTGCCTGATTATCGGGCAAAAACAGGCGCCCGGCGGCCCTCCGGACGGTGTGCCGAATGGCTCGATGGACTATCATCACCACGTTTCGCGCGTTCGCCGGCCGGGCAAGTCACGGCCGATGTCGGCTCACGCCAGCCGGCCCTCGATGCCATAATGATGAGTCGGCGTCAGCGATTGCGGTTCAACGAGCGTCCCTGCCGCCAGGGCGACGTCGTCGCGCGAGTCGTATTTGAGAAAAAGCGGCGTGCCGCACTGGCCGCAGTGGGCACGCACCGCGATGGGCGAGGAGCGAAAACGCGCCGGCTCACCGTGCCATCAGAGTGCCCTCTCGGCAAACCAGACGAGGGTGGCAAAACCACCGCCTGTCCAACGTCGGCACATGCTGCAATGACAGTGATGGACGTCCCTAGGCTCGGTGCTGCTCGACCACCTGATCGCGCCGCACAGGCATCCGCCGGTCATCATCACGCGTGCCGCGTGACGATGCGCGCCAGCAGCTCCGCCTGGGTCGCGGGCGACTTCGCCTTCTTGATCCGCGGTCGCTTCAGCGCTCCGGCCTCGAAGGCCGCGACGACCGCGTCGTGAACGTAGGATGTGCGGCAAACGGTCGGCGTGTTGGCCAGCTCCTCGGCGATCTCGACGACCGCGCTCCGCACCTGTCGGCGCCGCTGGCGCTCGCTCTTGGCAGGCTCCGTCGAGGCGAGAGCCTTGAGCGCAGCGGCCGACGCCACGAGCGTGCGGAAATCCTTCAACGAGATGCGCCGCCCCGCGACTTCCTGCAGGAAGGCATTGACCTCGGCGGCACGTACCGGACGGACCGCGTCGGCCTCGCGGCACTGGAACAGCCGCCGTCCCGGCAGATCGAGCAAGCGCGCGACGGCGGCGCGAAAGCGCGGGCTCCTGACGTCCTTGGTGACAAGCTTGCCGCCCTTGGCCTTGAAGCTCAGCGCGACGATCTTGTCACCGGCCAGCCTGACGTTGGACTTCAACAGGGTCGTGGCGCCGCGGGTGCCGTGCTCGCGGGCATATTCCTCACTGCCAGCACGGATCGCCGTAAGAGACACCAGCTCGATCACGCAGGCCGCGACGAAACGCCGATCGATCACATCGGCGGCCAGGCTACGGGCGATCGCCCGACGAATAGAGGGCAGAGCCTTGGCGAGTTCCGCAAGCCGTCGCGCCTTCAGGGCCTCGCGCACCTCGGCCCATCGCGGGTGGTAGCGGTACTGCAGGCGGCCGGCGGCATCCTCCCCTATGGCCTGGAGGTGCGCGGCCTTGTCCGGCGCGAAGCGAACGTTGATGTAGGCAGGCGGCACCGCGAGCGCCTTCAAGCGCCTGATTTCTTCCGGATCGCGCACAAACGCGCCGGATGGCATCACGAAGGCGAACCCCCTGCCGCAGCGTTGCCGGCGTATCGTCAAGGCCTGCGGTGTCACGATCACCAGGCCTTGTTCCTCGGCCAGCCTGGCAACCAGGGAACGCTGCGACATGGGCGAAGGAACGCCGCTGCAGCCCTGGCGTTGCGCGAGCCGCCATGGGTTCCTTCCCCAGGCAACCGGACGCCCCGAACGGCGTTAAGGTTTCCCGGGGGAGCTTGGCATCATGGCGCAAAAGGCGGTCGGAGCGGGAATGCCCAGAAACGCACAGGCACGTCGTCCAGACATCGAGGATGCTGAACGATTCCGCCTGCTGGTCGAGGCCGTCACCGACTACGCCATCTATATGCTCGATCCCTCCGGGATCGTGACGCTCTGGAATACGGGGGCGGAGCGGATCAAGGGCTACCGCGCCTCGGAGATCGTCGGCCGCAGCTTCGAGAACTTCTACGAGGAAGCCGACCGCAAGGCCGGCATCCCCCAACGCGCGCTGCAGACGGCGGCACGCGAAGGCAAGTTCGAGGCCGAAGGCTGGCGCGTGCGCAAGGATGGCACGCGCTTCTGGGCGTTCGTCATCATCGACGCCATCTACGACGACGATGGCGATCTGATCGGCTTTGCCAAGATCACCCGCGACCTCACCGAGCGCCGCGAGGCGCAGATCGCTCTCGAGCGCACGCGCGAGGCCTTGCTGCACTCGCAGAAGGTGGAAGCGATCGGCAAGCTGACCGGCGGCGTGGCGCACGACTTTAACAATCTGCTGACCGTCGTGCTGGGCAGCCTCGATCTGCTGCGCCGCTATCTGCCGAAGGACGATCCGCGCATCGCGCGCCTGCTCGACAACGCCATGCAGGGCGCGCAGCGCGGCGCCACACTGACTCAGCGCATGCTGGCCTTTGCGCGCCGCCAGGAGCTCGACGTGCAACCAGTCGACCTCGTCGAGCTCGCTCGCGGCATGCGCGACCTGCTGCAGCGATCGCTCGGGCCGCAGGTCGCCATCGAGACGCGCTTCCCGCTTGCCATGGACCGCGTGCAGGCCGATCCCCACCAGCTCGAGACGGCGCTGCTCAACCTTGCGATCAATGCGCGCGATGCCATGCCGACCGGCGGCACCATGACGATCGCCGCCCGCAGCATGACAGCGACCGCGGCCAGTGACCCCGATCTTCGGCCGGGACACTATGTTTGCCTTTCATTGACCGACACTGGCGAAGGCATGGACGGCGACACTTTGAGCCGAGCGACCGAGCCGTTTTTCACCACCAAGGGGCCGGGCAAAGGGACAGGCCTCGGACTGCCCATGGTGCTCGGCATGGTCGAGCAGCTGGGCGGCAAGTTCGTGCTGCGCAGCAAGGTCGGCGAAGGCACGACAGCCGAGCTCTACTTGCCTGCGACCGCCCCCTCCACGGAGGTTGTGCAGACGGCGCCCCCTGCGCCGCGGCCAACGCAGCCCCGCCCGCTCACGATACTGGCGGTCGACGACGATGCACTGGTGCTGGCCAATGCCTGCGCCATGCTCGAGGATCTGGGTCACACGGTCATCGCCGCGCATACCGGCGAACAGGGCCTCGAGGCTCTTCAGGACAATGCGTCCATCGATCTCGTGATCACCGACCACGCCATGCCGCGCATGACCGGCGTCGAGCTTGCCGCCGCCATCGCCGCGCAACGGCCCGGCATGCCCGTCATCCTGGCCACCGGCTACGCCGAGTTGCCGGCAGGCGCGGAGGCGAACCTCCCGCGCCTCTCCAAACCCTATCGCCAGGAAGCCCTGGCGACTGCCATCGCCTCGATCATGGCGCCGGATCACCGGTCAGCCTGACCCGATCGGTGCGTTGATGAAGGAGCGTCGGGGTGCGATTGTCGCGGCATGAAACGCCGTGACCTCCTCCTCGCTCTTCCCTTGATGGCAATTTCCGTCGCACCTCTTCAGGCGCAGTCGGTCAATACGTTGCCCGCCGTGACGACCGTGACCTTCGCCGCCGGATCCAACAGCTCCACGGTCCCCGGACAGCTGGCGACCGGCGGACGTGCGGTGTACTACGTGCTGGCGAAGGCGGGGCAGACCATGAACGTGTCGATTGCGCCCGCCGCAAGTAGCGCCACGTTCCAGGTCTTCCATCCGGACGCGACGCTGGAGAAGGCGGCCGACGGCATGGCCATCGTCAACGGACGTACGCTGCCGGATGCCGGCCCCACCGACAATGCCAAGGCCTGGATCGGCGCGATCCCGCGCGACGGCAACTACCTCATCCTGGTGACGGCGGGCCCGGGCACACCGGGATCCGCAGCGGCGCCCAACCCTTACAGCCTCACAGTATCCTTGCAGTAGCAGCAACTAATTGCTTATTTGATGCAATTAGGATAGTCTCCGCTCCTGAGGAGCCTGCCATGAAAGCGCCAGTCGCCATTGCCCTTGCGTTCTTGTTGGTGGGAACGGCCCACGCCCAGCAACAGCCGGCTGCACAGCAGCAACAACAACCGGCCCCCGGACAGCAAGCGCCGAGCGTCAGTTGCATGTCCCAGCATGTCGAAGCACCGGGCGTATCGGCGGCCGCTCTGATCGGCCGCGGCTACGACATCAAGGCAGCGATACCTGGCGGGCTGTGGGTCCAGAAGGACCGAGAGGTGTACTTCTGCAATTCCGGCCGCGCGCTCGACAATGAGGTCCTGTGCTGGCGGCTTCGCGAGCCGGTGAAGGGCCAACCCTGCCAATAATATTGGCTGCGCGGTCATTGCGCCACAGATGCAATTAGTTCATAAACGCTCCGTCGCCTGATCGCGACGGGCCGGACGTGCTTGGGGAGTCCGATTTGTCCGATCATCGACAAGGTGAGTGGATGCCGGCGCGTCTTGGGGTGGACCGCGCCGGCATCTCCTACATTCCTATGACTTTGCGGCACAGGTGAAGGTGATCGGCCACGGTTTGTAGGCCGGTGCCGGCCTGTCCGATGCCTCCACCTTGCGCGGCCAGGCGCCACTTTCGAGATGGCGATCGATGATCGGTACAAGTCCCTGGAAGAACACCCAGGCGCGCAGCCTTTCGCCGGCATAGGTGTTGTGGATGGCGTCGAGGTAAAGGTCGGGATCGAATGGCATCCGGCGCGCCACGTCGATGAAGTCGAGCTTGTTCACGCGGGCATACTTGGCGAACGCACGATTCTCGAACGCCGCCATTCGCTCCAGGTCCCGATAGCGGAAAGGCGCGTAGCCCTGGTTCAGGTAATCCAGGATCGCGCGGTGTCGGATGGGATCGAGCACCATGCCGTCCTTCACCAGCCAGATGAACGAGGCCAGCGCCAGCTCGGCACCGACCGACGCGCTCGCGGTCCGGATGCTGTCGAGGTCATGCAGGATCGTCGACAGATTCACCGGCAGATCGGTCCGGGCGATGTCGGGATCCTTCTCGTCGAGGCCCTGCGGCCACGCCAGCTTGTAGTCCGGCTTCGCAGGCTCGCCCTCCCCCTTGGTGAGACTGGGGGCGGCGAACAGTGCCTCCACACGCCGAACGAGGGCCGAGTTGCGGCTCAGGCCCGACAGCCAGTCGCCGAAATTGCAGCCGCGTCCCGCTTGGCCGCCGTCCGTTTGGCCGCCCTCCGCTTGGCCCTTGGCCTGCCGCGCTGGACAGACCTCGCTGGAGGACGGCCGCGTAGCCGGCAGCCCCGTCGCCATCGTGCGCAAGTCGAACTGGTTGGCGCCTTCGTAATAGACGAGCAGGTCGGGCCGCAGCGGCAGCACCTCATCGCGCGCGATCGCCACATTGTCGCGCGAGGAGATGCTCTCGCGGCCGGCGTTCAGTACTTCGAAGGTGACGTCGCGCTTGGTCGCGGCGGCCCACATGTTCAGCCAATGGCCGACGAATTCTGGATACGAATAGGGGTGAAAGTGGCTGCCGACCGTTGTCGAGGCGCCGATGAAGGCGATACGCACGGTCCGCGGCTGACGTTCGTACGGCACAGGCGGGCCGCGAAAACCGTACTGATTGGTGACCAGCCTGATCGGCGTCGTGGCATTGGGCAGGAAACGGTAAGGCGGCCGCGCTTCGCCGTTGCCCGGATCGTAGACGAAGAGGTGGCCGGGCGCGCCGCAGAGATAGGGATGACGGCACGGATCGCCGCCGACAAAATTGACGTTCCACGCCTTGAACATGTCGGCACGGCGCGTGCCCTCGGTGATTCCGCTCTCATCGACCTTTTGGACGAGCTCGACCCACTCCTTCGGCACATCCTTGCGATTGGGAAGCGGCGGCGGATCGACCGCGAACCAAGCGCGATCGACGCCGGCCGCCACCGGGATTTCATTCAGATGGCGCGATGCTCCGCCATCGCCCTCGGCAGCGTCCAGCTGACGGACGAGGAACTCGGCAGCGACGGTGCACAGGGCCACCGAGCCTGCGATCAGCAGGACATTCACCCAGGATCTTGCCACGAAGACGGTCCTACACGATTCGGCGCGTCTCGCAAGGCAAACAGCGACCTTGCCTCCGCCCGCCAAAGCAGGTGAATTGGTGGCATGCAGTTCGGCTGGCTTACCCTCCAAATGTCGCCCTCGCCTGACGAGGACGCCAAACGCATCGACAACCTGATCGAGCAGGCCTGCGGCGCCGAGCGCCTGGGCTTCTCCGATGTCTGGCTCACCGAGCACTATTTCACCGGTGAGAGCGTCTACTCCGATTCGCTGATGTTCGCCGCGGCGCTCGCCGTGAAGACCGAGCGCGTCCGCATCGGCTTCGCCGTGGTGCAGATGCCGTTCCATCATCCGGTGCGGCTCGCCGTGCAGCTGGCGCTGCTCGACAATCTCAGCAAGGGCCGCATCGACGTCGGCATCGGCAAGGGCACGGTCTACAACGAGTACGAATTCGTCGGCCACGGCCTGCGCAGCACCGACAGCCGCGAGCGCATGGAGGAGGCTGTCGACATCATCGAACGCGCCTGGCGCGAGGCGCCCCTTACCTATGACGGCAGGTTCCACAAGGTCCACATCCCGGCGATCCGGCCCAAGCCGGTACAGCAGCCGGGGCCACCGCTGTGGCGATCGGTGATCTCGCCGGGCTCCTTCAAGGATTGCGGCCGGCTCGGCGTGCCCATCCTGACGGCACGCCTGCCGGTGGAACGCATCAAGGAGCGCTGGGCGACCTATGAGGCGGGCATCGCCGAAGGCGGCCACGACGAGCGCACGAGGACTCGCCTGCTGACGCAGAGCGCGCTGTGGCGCAATGTCTACGTCGCCGAATCGGACGCCCAGGCCGAAGACGAGCTCGCCGAGCTGCTGGCCGAGACGCGCGCCCACATGATGCATGTGCGCGAAGCCTACAATCCCGCCGACTTCGAGCCCGAGCCCGCCACGCTGAATGCCTGGACGGATCCCAAGGTCCCCGATTCGGAGGCCATTCCCTTCGCCTTGAAGACCGGCTCGCTGTACGGCTCGGCGGCGCGGGTGCGCGAGCAGGTGGCCGAGCTGCGCGATGTCGGCGTCAGGCACCTGCTCTGCCAAACCGGCTTCGGCGCCATGAGCCACGAGCAGAACATGGCCTCGATGCGCCGCTTCGGCGAGCAGGTGATGCCCAAGTTTCGCGACTAGCGAGCGCTGACGCGACCGTTCTCGAGCCCCGGTCCGATGCACCAGTTCAGCCGCTCGAGCGGCAGCCGCTGTGCCTGGGCGACCATGGCAACGGCGCCGCGATCGATGCAGTGGGCGTTGTTGCGGTCATAGACCGGCGCCATCAGATGACCGTAGGGGTCGTGGCCTGCGCCCAGCACGTGGCCGATCTCGTGCAGGACGACGGCGGTGAGATCGCGGGCGGGAAAGCGGTCGGCAATCACGTAGACGAAGCCGCCGCCGCGATTGCCGACGGTCACCGCCATGGCCGAACGATCGCGCGCCAGGGGATGGCGGCTGTCGACCTTTGCCACGATCCACCCTGGTCGCCGAAGCCGCCCCAAGTCGCGATCGGCACTGTCGAGCAGGACAGGATGCAGCCGCACGAAGCCGTTCAGGACGTGGTTCCATTGCTGCAGGGCAAAGCCGATGCGCTCGCGTTCAGCCGGGCCGAAGTCGGTGTCGACATAGACCGCAACGACGCGGCTGGTGGCGGCCGCGGCGGACGGCCTCTCGGTATAGTGGTAGGCGGAAGTATCGTAGGTTGGCCCGCCGGGTGCGGCGGCGGCGGCATTCATCAGGGATAGCGCGATCGCGGCGACCAGTAGCAACAGGCCGGAAGCCACCAACGTTGTGACAAATCGCGTGGTGCGCACGGGACCCCGCCTCCTACGCCAGCTATACGATGGCGAAGGGTCGGCTATCCCTGATGAATTGGGGCAACTTGGGGGCGCGGTCGCCCTGCTCTAGGTGGCCTGCTCTAACAATCGCCGACGCGCTTGCCGGACATGACGCTGCTGCCCTTCACCTCGGTGCCCGACTTGTCCTTGAGCAGCAGCTGGCCGAGGCCCTGGTAGCTGTCGGGCTTGTAGTTGATCTCGGCATCGGCGGTGACGCCGGGAAGCTGGTCGTTGGGCGGGCAGACCGTGCGCGCCTTGAAGATGCCGGGCTGCTTGGGACCGGGCGCGAAGCTGCAGCCGTGCTTGGCGAAGTCCTCCGGCGCGGGATAGAGCAGCCGCTCGAGCGTCGCTTCGGCGCCCTTGATGCAGACCTTCTTCGACGTGGGCGGCGTCGGCTGCACGCCTTCAAGGGTCGTCTTGTCGGTGATCTCCCACAGTCCAGGCTGGAGGGCGGTCTGGCTGTGGGCCGAACCCGCAACCAGCATGGCAGCGGCGGCTGCGGCAATGACGAGACGCTTCATCGGACTGGATCGCTCCCGTTGTCTGGCGATCGCGCAGCATAGCGCGTCGGGCCTCCCCCAGGCCAATGCGTTGGGTCCGCGGATTTGCGCCTAGCGCTGCGGCGCGGGTTTCGCTGGCGCGCCCGGCTGCTCGACCGTAACCGTGAGGTCACGATCCGGCGCATGGGCGATGTCGGTGTGCAGGCCGGGTGCACCGAAAAGGAAGTAGGCACCGACCAGCGCGGAGACGACCAGTGCACCGACCAGCAGGTAGAGGCCACCCTCACCCGAAGGCGCGGTGGTCACATCGAAAATGGTGGTTCGCGGATCGTCAGGCATCGTCGCCTCCTTCTGCAGAGCGACTATTCAGAACAGCGAATAGGTCTTGGACGTGGTGGTGCCGGCGGGTGCGGTCGTGGCCGGCGCCGAAGCCGTGGGTACCGGCTGCACGGTCTTCTCCTCCTTGACGCTGCAGGCGCCCAGGAGAACAAGGAGGGTGCCGGCAAGAACGAAGGCGAAGGCTCTCATGCAGTGCTCCTCGTGTCCGATCGTCGCTGCCAACGATTCGCTTGCACGGAGGGTTCCCCGACGGAGGATGGGAACCGAAAGCCGGGCCCGAACGTTAGAGTTCTAATGCCTGATCCACCGCCACACTCGGAAAGCGCACTGCTCGAGGGCCGCAAGATCCTGATTGTCGAGGATGAGGCGCCGATTGCACTCAATCTTGCCAGCGCCGTCCAGCAAGCCGGGGGCATCGTGATCGGGCCGGTAGCGACCGTGGCGGCGGCTCATGCGGCGATGGCCGACAATCGACTGGATGGTGCGCTGCTC
>JADHLS010000032.1 GCA_016780605.1 Reyranella sp. | reverse complement strand
ACCCGAGATGACGGTGCTGGTTGGTGGCCTGCGCGTGCTGGGAGCCAATGCCGGGAAGTCCAAGCACGGCGTCTTCACCACCAAGGTCGAGACGCTGTCGAACGACTTCTTCGTCAACCTGCTCGACATGGCCACGGAATGGCAACCGGCCAGCGGTGCCGACGGCGTCTATGAAGGCCGCGACCGCCGGGCTGGCGCGTTGAAATGGACCGCGACCCGCGTCGACCTGATCCTGGGCTCGCACAGCCAGTTGCGCGCCCTGGCCGAGGTCTACGGCAGCTCGGACGCCAAGGAGAAGTTCGTGAAGGACTTCGTCGCGGCCTGGGCCAAGGTGATGAACCTCGATCGCTTCGATCTCGCTTGAAGCCTCCCGATTGGCGCGGCGACGGCGCGACCCGCAGTTGTGTTTTGGATCACAACGTGGCAGAGGTTGCCGTTGCGCGCGATCGCATGGAAAATCCGGGCGGGGCTGGGGGGGTGCACTGGATGCCGTTGCAATGGCGGGTTTCGCGGCTTGAGCACGCTGTCCTCGCCGTCGCGCAAGGGCCGGTCGTGCTGGATGACATTGTTCGCTATCTCGACGCCCTCGAAGTCATGGGCCTCGCGCGATACGAGAAGACGTTCGTGGTCCATTCTGCCGCGTTGGATCTCTCAAGGAACGATCTGCGGCAACTGACCGAGCGCCTGGTCCGGTTGAATGACGCCGGACCGCTCGGGCCCGTCGCCGTCGTTGGAGCACCGGTCAACAGCCCGGAGTTCAATCGCTTATTTTCCGCGCTTGCCGGCGTGCGCCGTCCGCTACACTGGTCGCGCACCATCCATGACGCTCGAAGGTGGCTGAAAAGTCAGCGTGAACAACCGAGGGGGAGCACTGCCGTTGCTATTCGAGCCCTATCGCTTCGACAATCTTGAGACCGACGAATCGATCTTCGTGGACGGATGGTCGTACTTCTGGGCGGCAATCGGCGGACCGATCTATCTGTTGGCAAAAGGGTATCTCAGGCAAGCCGCTCTGATGGCTGTCCTGAGCGCCATGCTGGCTCTCGGGGTTGCGACCGCCCTCATCCTGATCGCCGGACTGTTCGGCGACATCGTCATACCCGTCGTTTCCGCGATCGCCCTGCCGCTGATGGCACTGGCCGCTCAGTCCGTGATTGCCGTCCAGTTGCAGCGTGCGGCACTCATTTCACGCGGGTGGCGTGAAGGGTATTGAGCGGAACTCCGGGTGGTCAGGCCGGCGATGCGAGCGGCTTGCCCTTTTCGATGACATAGGTCGCCACGCCGCGGGTCGCCTTGGCGCCGTTCTTCAGGCCGTGAGGCACCCCGGGCGGGATCTGGAAGGCGTCGCCCGGATTGAGCTGCTTCGCAGGCTGCCCTTCGACCGACAACTCACCGCCGCCCTCGATGAAGTAGACGGATTCGATGCCGGGATGAGTGTGGCGCGCGACCGTCGCACCCGGTTCGATCTC
This sequence comes from Reyranella sp., assembly GCA_016780605.1. GTDB lineage: Bacteria > Pseudomonadota > Alphaproteobacteria > Reyranellales > Reyranellaceae > Reyranella. The sequence continues at coordinate 13,932 of JADHLS010000032.1, read as the reverse complement.
GACCTCGACGATCAGCGTGGTGTAGCCGGCGGCGGGTCCGTCGACTTGCTGCAGGATCTTGCGCTTGACGCCCGGCGTGGCGGCAGGCGGCGTTTGCGCCGAGACGCGCGTAGCGACCAGCCCGCTCACCGCACAAAGTGCGCATCCTACGATCAGGCGACGATTGATAGTCATGATGTTCCCCCGTCCTTGCCGGCCCTTGTATGGACCGTGCGGGACAACGCTAGCGCAGAGAGGCCTTGCCGTATAGGAGCCCGGCCGGCACCTGATGCTTTTTTGCCCCTAAGGTTTTGCCGGTTGGCTTCTCGGCGCTATTCTTCCTGGAAGGCACAACCGATTGCGAAAGGACATTTCGCGTGGCCCAACCGACAGGGAAGAACACCCAAGGCAAGCCGGTCGCCGTGGTCATCGGGGCGACCTCGAAGTGGCAGGCGGACGGGCGCAACACGCGGCTGGCGCACGGCAAGAACCTCGATGCGTCGGCGATGCCGGTCGGCGCCCGCTTCGGCGTTGGCGGCGCACTGGCGCAGAAGTTCGCCGGCGAGGGCTTCTTCACGGTGATGACCACGCGCACGGCCTCCAACGCGGCGGCACTGTCCGACGCCATCCGCGAGCAGGGCGGGGACTGCATGACGGTGGAGCTCGATCTTTCATCGGAGAAGGCGATCTCGCAGGCCTTCGCCACCATCCGCGCCGAGGCAGGCGAGCCCGAGGTCCTGATCTACAATGCGGGCTATCTTGAGGGCCGCGACCTGCCGCCCGGCCAGGACCTGCTGGAATACATCCCGGTCGAGATGTTCGACGTCGCCCATCATATCGCGAGCCGCGGTCCGTTCCTGGTCGCCAAGGAGGTGCTGCCGGCCATGCGCAAGCGCGGCTCGGGATCGTTCTTCTTCTCCAACAACGCCAAGTCGCTGCGCGGCACCAAGCGCAACACCGGCGAATCGCTCTACTATCCGCGCGTGATGATGCGCACCCTGGCCCAGGTCCTGACCGAGGAATACTCCGAGCACGGCATCCACGTCGCCAACATCGTGATCGATGGCCTGATCGATTCGCCAGGCACGCGGGCCCTGCCGCGCGCCCAGAAGAACACCGACATCATCATCAACCCGATGAAGATCGCCGAGGCGTTCTACTATCTTCACACGCAGGACCGTTCCTGCTGGACGCACGAATTGCAGCTCACGCCGTTCCCGACCAAGCCGAGTCATTGATAGGGGCAACACGATGACCGATGGAGTCTTCAAGGGTCTGAAAGTCATCGACTGCGCGAGCTGGATCGCGGGGCCCGCGGCCGCGACCATCCTGTCGGACTTCGGCGCCGAGGTGATCAAGCTCGAGCCGCCGGGCGCCGGCGATCCCTGGCGGAACGCAACGCCCGTTCCCGGCAAGATCACCGACTATTGGTGGCAGCTGACATCGCGCAACAAGCGCAGTCTCGCCATCGACCTCAAGCATCCCGAGGGGCTGGCGGTGCTCAATCGGCTGATCGCCTCGACCGATGTCTTCCTCACCAACTTCCCCTTGCCGGTGCGCGAGCGCCTGAAGATCGCCGCCGCTGATCTCCTGAAGATCAATCCGCGCCTGATCTACGGTTCGATCACGGCCTATGGCGAGGTCGGCGCCGAAGCGGCGAGGACAGGCTTCGACGCGACGGCCTACTGGGCGCGCACCGGGCTGATGGACATGGTGCGGGCAAGTGCCGACACCGAGCCGTCGCGATCGGCGCCGGGTCTCGGCGATCATCCGACGGCGACGGCGCTCTATGCCGCGATCGTGACGGCGCTCTATCGCCGCGAGAAGACGGGCCGCGGCGGCGTCGCCCAGACCTCTCTCCTGCAGAACGGCTTCTGGGCCAACGGTTGCTTCGTCCAGAACCGGCTGTTCGGCGAGCACGTCGCGCCGCGTCCGCCGCGCACCAAGGCGCCGGCCGCGCTGGCCAACCACTATCGCTGCCGCGACGGCCGCTGGTTCCTGATGGCGCTGCACAACGAGGAGCGGCAGTTGGCGGGCTTCCTCAAGGCGATCGAGGCCACGCATCTTGCCGAGGATCCGCGCTTCGCCACGAGGGACGCGCGCCGGCAAAACTCGGTGGCCCTGACCGCGATTCTGGACGAGATCTTCGCCAAGCGTGACCTCGCCGAATGGCGTCCGATCCTGGAGGCGGCCGGCGTGACGTTCGGCGCCGTCTATTCGGTCAACGAGGCCGCCGACGACACCCAATCGCGCGAGATCGGTGCGCTGGTGCCGTTTGCCGACGGCAAAGGCCTCACCGTGTCGAGCCCCTTCCATCTCGACGGCGAGACCAAGGTCGCGCCGGTGCGGGCGCCGTCCGTCGGCCAGCATTCCGAGAAGGTGCTGCGGGACGCAGGTTATTCTGCCGAGGAGATTGCACGGCTGAGAGCCCTTGGTGTCCTGGGCCAGCAGCCTCAGGAGCTCAAGTCCGCGTAGAGCGCGTCAAGTCCGCTTAGACCACGCAACATGGAAACCGCCGCCGCGTTGCATCGTTTCAAACTGCCGACGGACGTGTCGATGCTGAGCAACTCATTGCCCTTCCTGCGGAGCTGGTGTCGGGACCCGGTGGCCGTCGGGCTGCCGCTGACCAGCAGCGGCTGGACCGCGCGCCGGCTGGCGCAGGCGGTGCTCGATGCCGCGATTCCCGGCGGGGGCCCCGTGCTCGAGCTGGGCGCCGGCACGGGACAGGTCACCGCCGCGTTCATCGATGCGGGCTGCCCGCTGGACCAGCTGATCGTGGTCGAGCGCGATGCCGATCTCTGTCGGACGCTGGCCCACCGATTTCGCGGCCTGAACGTGCTGCACGGTGACGCCCTGGAGATCGGCGGAATGCTGGCGAAGGCGCGGGTGAATTCGATCGGTGCGGTGCTGTGTGGACTGCCGATGCGCGCCGTCCGGCGGGACGTCGCCGCCCATTGCTACGCGGAAGCGTTCGATCTCATGCCGTCCGGCGGAACGATCATCCAGTACACCTACGGCTTCAAGGCGCCGGTCGATCCCGATGCCCCGACCTTGAAGCTCGATGCCCGCTTCGTCGGGCGCGAATGGCGCAATGTTCCGCCGATGGGAATTTGGAGCTATCGCCGCGCTCGTGGGAATGGGCATGATGGCCCTCGACAACTAAACGGCGGGGGAAACTAGCTTTCATGTTTCGGCGATCGTTGATCGGGTCGGCTGCAGCAGCCGCCCTGGCGCCCGCCGTCAGTCGTGCGCAGTCGTTTCCCTCCAAGCAGCTGCGCCTGCTGGTCGGCTTCGCGGCGGGCGGCGGTGGCGACATCGTGGCGCGCATCCTGGCGCAGGAGCTCACCAGGAACGGCATGTCGGTCCTGGTCGACAACAAGCCCGGCGCCGGCGGCAATCTCGCGGCCCGCGAGGCGCTGCGCGCACCGGCCGACGGTCACACCGTTCTGATGGCCAATGTCGGCATCATGTCGGTCAACCCCTACGCCATGAAGGACGTGGGCTACGATCCCGTGACCGACATCGTGCCGGTCTGCATCGCGGTCGATTTCTCCAACGTGCTGGTGGTGCATCCCAGCGTGCCGGCCAAGACGCTCGCGGAGTACATCGCGCTGGGCAAGCGGCCAGAGGGCATCGAGTACGGCTCGTCGGGCGTCGGCGGCGCGGGCCATCTCGCCGGTGAGCTCCTGAAGGCACGAAGCGGCGCCAAGCTGATCCATGTGCCGTTCCGCGGCGGCGGCCCGGCGATGAACGACCTGGTGGCGGGGCACGTGCCCTCGGTGATCGCGAGTGCTCCCACCGCCACCGGCTTCATGCGCGAGGGCCGCATCCGTGCGCTCGCCGTCACCGGCGCCAGGCGCTCGCCGTTCGATCCCGACATTCCGACCATTGCCGAGCAGGGCTATCCCGGATACGCCGCGACCAACTGGTACGCCATCGTCGTCGCGTCCAAGACGCCGCCCGAGATCGTCACCACCCTGCACGGCATCATCACCAAGGCGCTCAAGGCGCCGGAGGTGCGCGATGCCTACGCCAAGCAGGGCATCGAGACCGTCGCCAGCACCCAGGCCGAGGCCGCGGCCCACATCGCGCGCGAGACCGAGATCTGGAAGAAGGTGATCGCCGACGCCGGCATCCGACTGGAGTAGGGAATGAAAGACATGACCCGACCGCTGCCGTCCTGGCGCTCCCTGCTGTTCGTGCCCGTGCTGTCCGAGCGCTTCCTGGCCAAGGCGCATGAGCGCGGCGCCGATGCGCTGATCCTCGACCTCGAGGATTCCATCCTGCCGACCCACAAGGAGGCGGCGCGCGCCGCGCTGCCGGCGGCGGTGCCGCGCGTCTCCCAGGCCGGCGCTGACGTCGTCGTGCGCATCAACCGGCCGCTCGAGCTTGCCGTTCCCGACATCGCGGCCTCGGTCATGCCGGGCGTCGCCGCGCTGATGCTGCCCAAGGTGATGGGCCCCGAGCATGTGCGCCTGCTGGCCGAGCTGGTGGCGGCGCGCGAGGAGGCGCTGGGCATGACGGTCGGCCACACGCGCTTCCTGGTGCTCATCGAATCGCCGGCGGCGTTGCCGCATCTCTACGCCATCGCCGCCGAGCCGCGCATGGCCGGCATGTCGGTGGGCGGCGAGGACATGGCGACCGAGCTCGGTGCCATTCCGTCGGCCGACAGCATGTACGTCATGGCCATGCACGGGCTGGCCGCGTGCCGCGCGGCCGGCATCCTGCCGATGGGCTCGATGGGACAGCTCGCCAACATCAAGGATCTCGAGTCCTATCGTGCCGGCCTGAAGCGTGGCCGGGCGCTGGGTTTCACCACGGCCTCGTGCATCCATCCCGCGCACGTGCCGATCATCAACGAGGAGTACGGCGCCACCGCCGAGGAGCTCGACCGGGCGCGCCGCCTGATCGCGACCTTCGAAGCCGCCGCGGCCAAGGGCGAGGGCGCTGTCGCCTTCGAAGGCAGCATGGTTGACATTCCGGTGGTGATCCGCGCGCGACGCCTGCTGGAGCGCGCGGCGTCGTGGAAACGCTAGCTTAAGCTTTCAGTCTTCCGGGACCGCGGGCCTCCAGGCCCGCGCATGATTCATGATGCGGGCCTGGAGGCCCGCGGTCCGGCAAGAAGAGGATCATGTCTCCCGGTTGCCGAGGCGAAGCAGCGGCACGAGGACGACGGCGAACGCCGTCGCGGCGGCCGACACGACGATCAGCGGTGCGAGCCTGCTCTCAAAGACATGGTCGTAGAGATAGGCACCGGCGATGTTGGAGCAGATGTCTGCCAGGTTGGAGATCGACATCAGGGCGGCGAAGGCAAAGCCCTCGGCCCGTTTCGGGCAATGCTGCGCCGCCACGGTCAGGGAGGCGATGGTGGCGATCATCGCGGCGACGCCGCTTCCGAAGTTGACCAGGGCCGCCGTGACCTCGTCGCTCAGCAGCAGGAAGGCGGCCGTCGCCGCCGTGCCCAGCACGATGCTGAGATAGAGCAGGGCTTGCGGGCTCAGCCGCGCCAGGAGCCGGCGATGGATGATGGCGCCGACGACCCATCCGCCGGCCGCGATCGAGCCCAGCACGCCGATATAGGACTGCGAGAAGGCGAGCGTATCGGTCATGTAGAAGTAGAGCGGCGTGCCGAAGCCCGGAGCGAAGGCATAGAGAAACAGGAAGACGGCGACGAGGTAGAGCCGCCTCGACTTCAGCGTCGCCAGCAGACCCTGAAGCGTGCGCCAGGCTTCCGCGCGGTTCACCATTGTGCGCGGCTCATCGAGCAGCGACAGAGTAGCGACGATGACCGCGAGCGAGGCGACCGCGGCGATTGCGGCGGCTGACTGCAGGGCGAGCGTCGGCGACAGATGCTGGACCAGCACGCCGCCGGCGATCGCGCTCGCCATGATCGCGATGTTGAACCACAGCCATTGTTGGCCGACGAACAGGCTGCTCTGGTTGAAGCTCTGGCCGTTCTCGACCAGCAGCGCGCCGCACAGCGTGCTCGAGGTCGCCATGGCGTAGGAGCTGATGAGCAGCAGGAAGGCGAACTCGCTTGGCCTGGTCAGCACGGCGATGCCGGCATAGGCGCCGGCGGCGCCGACGCTTGCGATCAGCAGGTAGCTCTTGCGCCGGTATCCCAGCAGCGGGACGAAGTCGGAGACCAGGCCGAAGACCGGCTTGATGACCCAGGGAAAGTTCAGCACCCCGAAATAGGCCGTGACCTGCAAAGGCGTCCAGCCGTCCACCTTCAGGTAGTAGCTCAGCGGCTGGAAGATGATGCCGACCCGCGCCTGGCCCACGCCTTCGACGACGTAGACCACGGCGAAGAAGAGCATCAGGCGCGTGATGGCGCGATGCTCTTGCGCTGTTTGGGCAGGGATCGGGGCTTCTGCCATCAGCCGAAGGCGGCGAAGACCTCTTCGATCGCCTTCATCTGGTTGCCGGCGGCCGACGACGGCACGATGATCGGTGTGTGCACGCCCGCTGCTTTCCACGCGGCGACGCCGTCGCGGACCTTCGCGGCAGGCCCGAACAGCGTGGTCTCGGCCAGCCACTTGTCGGTCAGGTACTTCGGCACATCGTCTCGGCGGTTCTCGGCGATGGCCTTCTCGATCGCTGCCATCTCCTCGACATAGCCCGCCTCCTTCCAGTAGTTCCGGTAGTTGGGCAGGAAGGCATAGTTGGTGAGCGTCTTGCGGTTCGTCGCCCGGGCGGCGTCGACATCGTCGCTGATGCAGGTCGGGATCATGTTGCCGATGAAGAAGTCGCTCTTGCGCTTGGCGGCCGGCAGCGCCGACAACGAATCGCCCATGTGCGACAGGCACACATTGGCAAACACCACGCCCTCGGCCAGCTCGCCGGACAGCGCCACCATCTTCTTGCGCAGCGCCGCGACGATGATCGGCGGCAGCGGCCCGAATGCCGTCTCAGCTCGGAACTTTTCGATCCAGGCGCGGGTATCGGCCAGCGGCTTGCCCGGCGTCACGCCCATGCGCACGTAAGAGGGACCGTGGGCGATGCCGATGCCCATGCGGAAGCGACCGCCCGAGACCTCGTGCATCATCGCCGCACTCTGCGCGAAGTCGACCATGGTGCGCTGGTAGATCGGCGCGATGGCGGTGCCGAAGGTGATCGAGGTCGTGTTCCACGCCAGCGCCTCGCAGGTCGACATGCCGCCGGTCGGGCTTGGCACATAGAGGCCGGCGAAGCCGCGGCGCTCGGCCTCCTGGCCGAGCTCGATGGTGCGGCGACGGCGCCCGGGCATGGCGATCAGACAGAGTGCGGGAAGCTGGTCGGGCATCGGCGTTTCCTCGGCTGATTGGCGTTTCGACTGTTGGGCCTAACACGTTGCCACCTGTCGGCACCACTCCTACAGTCGCGCCACGATGACAGATTCGGTGTTCCACAAGGATTTCAAGTCGATGCCGTGGTGGTGGGAATGGTGGCATCCCAACACCGAGCTGTCCCAGGATCCGCCGCGCAAGACCGACGTGCTGGTGGTGGGCGCGGGCTATGGCGGCCTGTCGACGGCGCTGGAGCTCGCGCGCTCGGGCGTCGAGGTGACGGTGCTGGAGCGCGGCGCCTTTGGCGATGGCGCCAGCACGCGCAACGGCGGCGGCGTCAGCGGCGGCACGACCTTGGGCAAGGGCTTCTCCGGCAAGGGCGTGAAGACCGATCCCGAGGAGTGGAAGAAGGTGATGTCGCGCATGCTGAGCGACGCCGCCGATTCGCTGGCCCAGGTCGAGACCGTGATCCAGCGCGAGGGCATCGAGTGCTATTGGCGAATGAACGGCCGCTTCAGCGGCGCCTTCACGCCCAAGCACTATGACGAGCAGGCGGCCAAGGTCGGCACCTATAACGACAAGGCGAGTCTTGGCACCTACATGGTGCCGCGCGAGCGCCAGCGCGAGGAGATTGCCTCCGACTACTACTATGGCGGCATGGTGGTCGAGCGCACCGGCCAGCTTCATCCCGCACTCTACTATGGCGGCCTGCTGAAGGCGGCGCATCGCGCGGGCGCCAGGCTGTGTGCGCAATGCGACGCCGAGAAGATCGAGCGCAAGTCGAGTGGCGGCTTCACCGTGCTCACCAACAAGGGCCCGATCGAGGCGCGCGAGGTGGTGATCGCGACCAACGGCTATACCGGTGACGTGACGCCGACGCTGAAGCGCCGGCTGGTGCCGGTCGCGAGCCACATCATCGCCACCGAGGAGCTGCCGGAGGATCTGGTCAAAAGCCTGATCCCCAAGGGCCGCGTCGTCAGCGATACCAAGCGCGTGCTCTGCTACTACCGCCGCTCGCCCGATGACAAGCGCGTGATCTTCGGCGGCCGCGCGCGCTTCACCCAGGTGACGCCCGAGGTCAGCGCGCCGGTGCTGCACGGCTACATGCTGGAGCGCTGGCCGCAGCTCAAGGGCACCAAGGTTACCCACGCCTGGACGGGCAACGTCGCCTTCGCCTTCGACTTCCTGCCGCACATGGGACAGGAGCAGGGCATGCACTACCTGATGGCCTGCAACGGCTCGGGCGTCGCCATGATGTCCTATCTCGGCTATCAGACGGCGAGAAAGATCGCCGGCGGCTCGAACGCGCCGATCAACGCCTTCGACGGCCAGGATTTCCCGACCGTGCCGTTCTACAGCGGCAATCCCTGGTTCCTGCCCATGGTCGGCGCCTGGTACCGCACACGCGATTGGTGGGATCGCTTGACCGCGTAACGCACCACGATCGCCGCTCCATCCGGCACGGATCGTGCTGGGTGTAATCCCGGAGTTGAAGTCCGGAGCGTCGCGATCATGACGACCAGCGCGTTGGAAACGACCGGCATTGCGTCAAGGCGTCCGATGCTGCCGCGATCGCTGGTCGGGTTGCTGCTGCTTGGGCCGGCACTTGCCTTCCTGATGACCTTCCTCGTGCTGCCGTCGCTGATCCTGCTGGGCTACAGCGTGCTCACCCAGAGCCAGGCCGGCGACATCAGCCTGCCTCTGACTTTCGGCAGCTACGAGCGGCTGGTGACCAGCGCGGCTTATCGGCGCGTCGCCATGACCACGCTGCGCGTCGCCTTCTTCACCTCGGTCGTCGCCCTGCTGCTCGCCTATCCGCTGGCGATGGTGATCGCCTACGGCCGGCCGCTCGCCAGCCGCATCACCATGATGCTGGTCGTGGCGCCGCTGGTGGTGAGCGTGATCGTGCGCACCTACGGCTGGCAGCTCGTGCTTGGCAACAACAACACCGGCGTCCTCAACTGGCTGCTCTCGGCGCTCGGCGCCGGACCCGCGTCGGTGCGCCTGCTCTATACCGAGTGGGCGATCGTCATCGCTTCGGTACATGTCTTTCTGCCCTTGATGGTGCTGCCGCTCGCGGCGTCGCTCGCCCGCATCAATTCCTCGCTCAATGAGGCGGCGCGCATGCTGGGCGCGCCCGCGTGGCGGGCGTTCTTGCGCATCACCCTGCCGCTCAGCATCCCCGGCCTGATCGCGGGCCTCACCATCGTCTTCTCGCTGACCGCGGCCTCCTACGTCACGCCGCAGATGGTCGGCGGCAATCGCGGCCTGATGCTGGGCGTGCTGCTCGAGCAGCAGATCAACACGTCGTTCGACTGGCCGATGGCGGCAGCCCTCGCCGCGGTGCTGGTGGCGATCGCCCTGATCGCCAATGTCGGCGTCGGCTGGCTGGCCGAGCGCCACTTCAGAGGTCGCTGATGGCTGGCCGTCTTTCCGGCGGCGGGGGCGCTGCTGTCTACACCATGGCCGCGGCCACTCTGGTCTTCGTTGCGGCGCCGCTCGCCGTCGTGGTGGCGCTGTCGTTCTCCGAGGGCGCGCTCGCGACCTTCCCGCCGGTCGGCTTCACCACCGCGTGGTACGAGGCGGTGATCGCCAACGAGGAGTTCCAGAACGCCTTCATGGTCAGCGTGCTCCTGGCGCTCGCGGCCACCGCCACCTCCTTCGCGCTGGGCGTGCCGGCCGCCTACGCGCTCGATCGCTGGCCGGTGCCGGGCGCACGCATGATCGAGGCGGCGCTGCTCTCGCCCTTCATCCTGCCGATCCTGATCACCGGGCTCGCCCTGCTGCAGTTCTTGGCCGCCATGAAGATGCGCGATGCCGCGGTGAACCTCTTCATCGGCCACGTGCTGGTGACGCTGCCTTATCTGGTGCGCACCGTGACGGCGAGCCTGAAGCAGGTCGACCGCTCGCTCGAGGAGGCGGCGACCACGCTCGGCGCCGCGCCGTGGCAGGTGTTCTGGCGCGTGACGGTGCCGCAGATCGTGCCCGGCATCGCCGCCGGCTGCCTGTTCGCCTTCATGGTGTCGTTCGACGACTTCCCGATCTCCTTCTGGCTCGGCGACGCCGAAACCATGCCGCTCCCGATCTTCCTGCACAGCAGCATGAGCAAGGTGTTCGACCCGTCGATCACGGCGATGTCGAGCCTGATGATCCTCACGGGAATCCTGGCGGTGATCGGCCTCGAGAAGCTGGTCGGCTTGCGCCGGGCCATGAGCGTGTGAGTCGAGCGTTCGAGTAGAGGGGTAACCGATATGACCGAGCAGACGAGAAAGGCGACCATTACGGGCCGCCGCAAGCTCATAGCCGCCGCGGGGCTTGCTGCACCGATGTTCTTCATCCGCAACGCCTGGGCGGCCGGCAAGTCGATCTATGTCGGCACCTACACCGGCGTGCAGGGCGAGTACATCCGCCGGCAGGTCGTGCCGAAGTTCCAGTCCGACTACGACTGCAAGGTCTTCCAGACCGAGAACGTTACGCTGGGTAACATCGGCATCCTGCGCACGCAGAAGGCCAATCCGAACTACTCCGTCATGATGATGGACGATGTCGGCGTGCCGATCGCCAAGAACGAGGGGCTGATCGTCCCGTTGCCCAAGGACAAGATCCCGAACCTCGCCAAGGTGTTCCCCAACTTCATCTACAACGACGGCTACGCCGCGGCGTTCGCCATCTCGACCGTGGCGCCGTGGTACAACACGACGATTGCCAAGCCGGTCGAGAGCTTCGCCGATCTGTGGAGCGAGCGCTTCCGCGGCCGCTTCATGCTGGTGACGCCCAAGCAGACCCAGACCGTGCAGCTGCTGGCCGTCGCCGCCTCCATGGTCACCGGCAAGCCGATCCTCGAGGCGCAGTACGAGCTCGACAAGGGCTGGAGCAAGATGGCCGAGCTGAAGCCCAACGTGCAGACGATCTACGACAATGTCGGCAACGCCATCCTGCAGGTCTCGCAGGGCCAGGCCGACGTCGCGGGTCCCGACTTCTCCAAGAGCATCATTCCCTACGTCGCCAAGGGCGCGCCGCTGGCGCTGTCTCGGCCGGCGGAAGGATCGTTCGCCGGCGTGAACACGATCACGCTGGTCAAGGGCTCGCCCGAGCCCGACCTGGGCGCAACCTTCATCGACCGCATCCTGTCGCCCGCGGTGCAGAAGGGGATGGCCGAGTACGCCACGGCCGCGCCATCGGTGAGCGGCATCGAGCTCGATGCCAAGACGGCCGCCATTGTGCCCTATCCGGAATCGCGCATGCGCGAGATGAAGCTCTACGTGCTCGACTGGAACCACATCAACCCGCAGCGCAGCGCCATCCTCGACAAATACAATCAGGTGTTCGGAAGCTGATCGTGGCGAAAGGCGGCACGGCCACCGACCTCGCCTTGTCGGGTCTGACCAAGGTCTTCGGCACCGCCACGGTCGTCGATCGCGTGACGCTGCGCATCGCCGCCGGCGAGATGGTGGCGCTGCTGGGTCCCAGCGGCTGCGGCAAGACCACGACGTTGCGCATGATCGCGGGCCTGGTCGAGCCGACCAAAGGCGAGGTGCTGATCGGTGGCTATCGCATCACGCGCGTTCCCTCGCATCGCCGCAACATCGGCATGTTGTTCCAGAACTATGCGCTGTTCCCGCACATGTCGGTGGCGGCCAACGTGGCCTTCGGCCTGCAGATGCGCGGCATGGCCAAGGCGCTGATCCAGCCCAAGGTTGCGTCGGCGCTGGCGCTGGTCCAGCTCGGCGACTACGCCGAGCGCCTGCCGTCGGCATTGTCGGGCGGCCAGCAGCAGCGCGTGGCGCTCGCCCGGGCAATCGTCATCGAGCCCAGCCTGCTGCTGCTCGACGAGCCGCTGGGCGCGCTCGATCGCAATCTGCGCGAGAGCATGCAGGTCGAGATCCGCCAGATCCAGCAGCGGCTCGGCATCACCGCCGTGATGGTGACGCACGACCAGGAGGAGGCGCTCACCATGGCCGACCGCGTGGTGATCATGCGCGATGGCCGGCTGGAACAGGTCGGCACGCCGGCCGAGATCTACAGCCGCCCGACCTCGCGCTTCGTGGCGAGCTTCATCGGCGCGTCGAACTTTCTGCGCGGCAGCGTCGCCGGTCGCAATGGCGATCAGCTGCAGGTGCAGCTGGCGAGCGGCGGACAGGTGCTGGTGCCGTCGGCCGACGGCGGCCGCAGCGAAATCCTGATCTCGGTGCGGCCGGAGGCCGTCGGTTTGCGCCGGATCGGCGAGACCCCGTCGGCGTCGGAAAGCGGCACGCCGGCCACGGTCCAGCAGATCGTCTATCGCGGCCAGACCACGCATGTTCACATGCGGCTCGACGATGGCGAGCCTTTCGTTGCGTTCCTGCCCAATCGCCAAGGCGAGCAGGCAAAGACCTTCTCGGCTGGCGAAAAGGTCTGGGCATCCTGGTCATCGCAGAGCAACTGGCCGGTCGCGGACTCCTGATCCCGGCTGTCAGCGCCCTTGCGCTCGCATCGGCGCCGCCGCCACACTGGTGGCGAACAACGCAGCCAACAACGATGTCCGGAGGAAACGGCAATGCAGCTCGGTCTCTACATGGCGACGCAATGGCGCCAGGGCGCCGACCTTGGGCCGGAGCTGAAGAACCTGATCGAGCAGGTGCGCGTGGCGCGTGCGAGCGGGCTGAAATCGCTGATGGTCGGCCAGCACTTCGTGTCGAGCCCCTTGCAGATGTTCCAGGCCATGCCGCTGCTGGCGCGGCTCGCCGCCGAGGCCGAGGGCATGCGGATCGGGCCCGGCCTCCTGCTGCTGCCATTGCTCAATCCGGTGATCGTGGCGGAGGAGTGCGCCACGCTCGATTGGCTGACCGACGGCAATGCGATCATCGGCCTTGGCCTTGGCTATCGTCCCGAGGAGTTCGACTCGATCGGCGTGCCCATCAAGGAGCGCGTGCCGCGCTTCGTCGAGGCGGTCGAGGTGATCAAGAAGCTGTGGCGTGACGACGTGGTCGAGCACAAGGGCCGCTTCCATACGCTGAGCAAGGTGCAATCGAGCATCATGCCCAAGCAGAAGGGCGGCCCGCCGATCTGGATGGCCGGCGATTCGGAGGTGCCGGTGGAGCGCGCGGCCCGGCTCGCCGATGCCTGGATGCCCTCGCCCATGGTGAGCGAGGAGGGCGTGCAGAAGCTGGGCGCGCTGTTCCGTGAGACGCGCGCTGCGGCCGGCCTGCCCGCGGCCACCGAGTTCCCGATCATCCGCGAATGCCATGTCGGCAGCGGCAGCGGCAAGGCGCTGGACGAGGTGCGCGAGCCGCTGTCCTTCAAGTACGAGGCCTATGCCAGCTGGGGCGAGGCCACGGGCTTCGTGCCGGCCGATCGAATCAGATCCGACTTCGACAATTTTGCCGCCAAGCGCTTCATCATCGGCTCGGCCAACGAGGTGGTCGACCAGATCGGCCGCTATGGCGAACAGACCGGCACCGACCATATCCTGCTGCGCGTGCAATGGCCGGGGCTTGGTCAGAAGACGGTGATACAGACATTGGAGCGGCTCGGCCGCGTGGTCGAACAACTGGGTAAAAAGTGATGCCGAAGACTTTGTTCATCGATTCGACGCCCGACATCGACGTCGTGTGGAAGCGGGTCCACGGACCGTCAGACATTCCGGTCAAGGTCAATATGGGGCCGGCGGCCGCCGCCGATATTCCCAAGCTGATCGAGGGCTACG
>JADHLS010000031.1 GCA_016780605.1 Reyranella sp. | reverse complement strand
GGCGAGCTTGGCATTGAAGGTACGATTGGGATAAGCCAGCACCGAGGCCTCGATCGGCGCGCCCACCTTCATCTTGGGGGCGTCGGATTCGCGCACGTTGGCGATCAACCACACGCTCGCGAGATCGCCGACCGTGAAGACCGGATCGTTGCCGCCGCCGGTGATGTACTGGCCCAATCCGATTTTGCGCTGGATCACCGTGCCGCCGATCGGCGCCGATACGATGGTCTCAGCATCGATGTGATCCATCTTCTCGAGCCCAGCGATCTGGGCCTCCGAGCAGCCAAGAATGCGCAGGCGATTGCGCGATACTCCCAGCGCGATCTCGGCCGAGTGCTGATCGCCCTGCGCCGCTACCAGGTCGGATTTGGCCTGCGCGACATCCTTCAAGGCGCCGCCTCGGAGCGCCAGAAGGTCACGCTGGCGCTTCTCGACGGCCTGCGCGGAGCCCACTCGATTAAGTAGTCACCGCGACTCCGTCATGAAAACCTGGATCGGAATTCCTCACAACGTCATGACCATGCGGCCATCAACCTTCCCTGCACTGAGGTTGCTGAAGATCGTGTTGATGTCTTCGAGCTTCGCCTTGTGAATGTGCGCCTTGACCTTGCCTTCGGAGGCGAACTCGATTGCCTCGGCGAGATCCTTGCGCGTGCCGACGATTGAGCCACGAATAGTGATGCGCTTCAGCACCACATCGAAGATCGGCGTCGGAAAATCGCCGGGCGGCAGAGCATTGAGGCTGATGGTGCCCTTGCGCCGTACCAAGCTCAGCGCCTGGGCGAAGGCCGGAATCGACACGGCCGTCACCAGCACGCCATGCGCACCGCCGCCTGTCGCTTTGACCACTTGGGCTGCGGCATCCGGTGCCTTGGCATTCACCGTAACCTCGGCGCCGAGCTGTCGGGCAAGAGCGAGCTTCTCTTCGGTGACGTCGAGCGCTGCAACATGGAGACCCATCGCCTTTGCGTATTGTATAGCGACATGGCCAAGGCCACCGATACCTGAAATGGCGATCCACTCTCCGGGTTTCGCTTCGGTTTCCTTTATCCCCTTGTAGGTCGTAACGCCGGCGCAAAGGATTGGCGCCATTTCGGCGAAATCGACATTTTTGGGAAGCCGCGCGACATAAGGGGCCGCGCCGATCGCGTATTCTGCGAAGCTGCCGTTCACGGTGTACCCGCTCATGTGCTGGGACTCGCAGAGCGTCTCCCAGCCGGTCTGGCAAAACTCACATCCGCCGCAGGCATCGTGCAGCCATGCGATGCCGACCGCATCACCCTCCTTAAGTCCCATCACACCCGGACCCAGCGCCGCCACGATCCCAGCACCTTCGTGGCCGGGAATGAAAGGCGGCGCCGGCTTCACGGGCCAGTCGCCGCCTGCTGCATGAAGATCCGTATGGCAGACGCCCGTGGCGACGATCTTGACGAGAACTTCTCCCGGCCCAGGAGTTGGGATCGGAACTTCCTCGATTTTTAACGGCTTGCCGAAAGCGTGAACCACTGCGGCCCTCATTGTCTTCGCCATAACCGAATCTCCGTGTGATCGCGTGATTGCTTGAGAAGAGGATAAGCGGACCCACGCCTCCCGCACTTGATCGAGATCAAACCGCTGTGGAGCTGCTGGTGGTTCAATAAATCAGAAGGCTTAAGTCGGAAGGAACGAACGCCGACTGGATGCAGACTGACGCTTGCGCGGCTCGGAGAACAAACCGGACTGGCGAGTATGTCGTCCCATCATGTCCAGACGAATGCGCTTCATATCTAACAAGGAGACTGTCATGCCGTATGCAACTACGAATCCTTACACGGGCAAAGTGGAGAAGACGTTCCCCGACGCCACCGACGCCGAAGTCACTCAGGCAATCGAGAACGCTCATAAGGCGTTTCTGTCCTGGAAGAAGACCTCGTTCGCCGACCGCGCCAAGGTCATGCAGAAGGCGGCGGATCTACTGCGCAAGGATATCGACGCCTACGCCAAGCTTCTCACTCTGGAAATGGGCAAGGTGATTTGTGAGGCAAAGGCCGAAGTGGAGCTGTCCGCCGCCATTTTCGAGTACTACGCCAAGAATGCCGAGAAGTTGCTCACGCCGGAGAAACTGCCCGTAGCCAATCTGGCCGAAGGTGACGCAGTGCTCGTCCATGAGCCCCTCGGCGTATTGCTGACCATCGAGCCATGGAACTTTCCCTATTACCAAGTCGCGCGCATCATTGCGCCGCAACTGTCCGCAGGCAACACGATCTTGCTCAAGCACGCCGGTATTGTCCCGCAGAGTGCGGCGGCGTGTGAGAAGCTCATGCTGCGGGCAGGCCTTCCGAAAGGGGCTTTCAAGAACCTCTATGCAGCACATTCCCAGATCGAGCTCATCCTTAATCACCCATTTGTGCGTGGCGTTGCGCTCACGGGTTCCGAAGGCGCCGGCGCGGTCGTCGCTTCCGCGGCGGGGAAGGCCCTCAAGAAGTCGACGCTTGAACTCGGCGGCGCGGATGCGTTCGTGGTGCTGGCCGACGCCGACCTGGAAAAGACCGTCAAGTGGGCGGTCTTCGGCCGCCACTGGAACGGTGGGCAGGTCTGCGTGTCGTCCAAGCGGATGATCATCGATGACAAGATCTATGATGAATTTGTCAAGCGCTATACCGCCGGTGTGGCCGGTCTGCACGCGGGCGACCCCTTCGACCCTGCGACCACGTTAGCTCCCCTGTCATCGCAGAGCGCAGCCGACGAACTCAAGGAGAAGATCCGACAGGCAGTCACCCTTGGCGCCACGGCTACCGAAGTCGGACCTAAGGTTCCCAATCAGGGAGCTTTCGTGCAGCCGACGATTCTGATCAACGTCGCGGATAACAATCCAGCTCGCAACTGGGAGTTCTTCGGGCCCGTCTCCATGCTATTTCGAGCAAAGGATGAAGACGACGCCGTTCGAATTGCCAATGACTCTCCGTTCGGACTAGGTGGTTCAGTATTTACCTCCAATCCGAGCCACGGCGCCGAGGTGGCCAGGAGAATTTCCACTGGCATGGTATTCGTCAACCATCCGACGATGGTCAAGGCCGACCTGCCTTTCGGTGGTATTCGCCACTCCGGCTATGGCCGGGAACTTCTCGGCCTCGGCATCAAGGAGTTCGTCAACCACAAGCTCATCGACGTCGTCGATATCAACGCTGCATTCTGACCGAGCCACTCATGGGAGGTGTTTTTAGGGCCATCTCCCATGGCCTCGCCTGTTCAGGCAGTACTGCCGCGGTGGCGCCCGAGTGCGTTCGTCGAAAGGTCGCGGAGTTTTCCCCATGGCAATCAAAATCGCGGTGCTGAAGGAAACACGACCCGGCGAGCAACGCGTGGCCATGGTGCCAAACGTCGTCGAGAGACTCGCACGGCTGGGTGCACAAGTGGCGATCGAGTCGGGCGGGCGATGCCATTTCGAACCACCACATGCGCCCGACCGCAAGATCGCCGAACCGGAGGCTGGGAGCTAAGGCCATGGACGCACGTTTTTGTCCCGACCCCGCCACACTGTCACGGGCGACGCCGGCGCCCGCGTCGACGCTGGTAATCTTCGGTGCGAATGGCGACCTCACCAAGCGCTTGCTGATGCCGGCCTTGTACAATCTGAGTGTCGCCGGCCTGCTGGCCGACGGCTTCAGCGTGATCGGCATCGACCACAACGAGAGAACGGACGACGCCTATCGAGGGCGGCTCACCGAGGCCATACACGCCTTCGTGGCGGACAAGGCCGGCGAATTATCGGCTAGTGTGCTCGACGGCCGTGCCTGGGGTTGGCTGCGCGACCGCCTGTCCTACCTGACCGGCGAGTTCGAGGACCCCGGCACCCATCACCGTCTGGCCGATCGGCTGGCCGAGATCCGGCGAATACGGGGCCACGGCAACTGCGTGTTCTACCTCGCCACAGCGCCGCGCTTCTTCGGTCCGATCGTTGAGCGGCTGGCGGCGACGGGGTTGATGCGGGAGGAAGAGAGAGGCTTCCGCCGCGTCGTCATCGAGAAGCCCTTCGGCACCGACCTCGCCTCCGCGCGCGCGCTGGACGGGCGCCTCCTCGGTCTGGTGGCGGAGAGCCAAGTGTTCCGGATCGACCACTTCCTCGGCAAGGAGACGGTGCAGAACATCCTGGCGCTCCGCTTCGCCAACGGCATCTTCGAGCCGCTGTGGCGGCGCGACCACATTGACCACGTTCAGATCACCGCGGCCGAGACCGTCGGGGTCGAGAGGCGCGGGCGCTTCTACGAGGCGACCGGCGCGCTGCGTGACATGGTGCCCAACCACATGATGCAGTTGCTGGCCATGAGCGCAATGGAGCCGCCCAACGGCTTCGACGCCGACGCGGTGCGGGCGGAGAAGGCGAAGGTCGTGCAGGCAATCCGGCCGATGGGCGCCGACGAGTTGGCGTGCGACGTCGTGCGCGGCCAGTACGACAGTGGCGCCCTGCGCGGCATGCCGGTCCCCGCCTACCGGCAGGAACCGAACGTGGCGTCCGACAGCGTCACCGAGACCTACATCGCGATGAAACTGCATATCGACAACTGGCGGTGGGCCGGCGTGCCATTCTATATCCGCACCGGCAAGCGGCTGGCAGTGCGGCGAACCGAGATCGCCATTCACTTCAAGCAGGCGCCCTACGCCATGTTCCGCGGCACGCCCGTTGAGTGCCTGACGCCCAATTTCCTGGTGCTGCACATCCAGCCAAGCGAGGGTATCTCGCTCTGCCTGAGCGCGAAGGAGCCCGGTCTAACCGTACGCCTCGCCGATGTCAGGATGGACTTCCGGTACGCTGACTGGTTCAAGACCGGGCCGAGCACCGGCTACGAAACGCTCCTCTACGACGCGCTGATCGGCGACGCGACATTGTTCCAGCGCGCCGACAACGTGGAGGCCGGGTGGGCAGCAGTGCAGCCGATGCTGGCATCGCCGGCCGGTGTCGAACGCTACGCCGCGGGCAGCGAGGGCCCCGCCGCCGCCGAGGCTCTGCTGGCGCGTGACGGCCGGCACTGGCTTGAGCTCGCGTGACGACCCCGAGCCGCCTTCCGATCTCCGACATCGAGGGAGCGCTGGTGACGAGGGGAGGAGGTCCTCTCTGCGCGTCGGTTGCCGTAGCGGTCCGGCTGCGGGACGAGTTCCTGAACGAGACGTTGGTCGTCTCGCTCGCCTACGCCGATGTCGTCCTCGAGATCCCTAACCGCGACTCCGAACACCGAACGGCCGCGCAGCGCGATCGGCAATCTGATGCGATCGTGTACGCACCTCACAACGTCTCCGTTCTGCAACAGACCGAGGCGCCGCACCCGCCTGATGACTTTGCGCACCGGCCTGTTGCAACATCGGACCTGCCAGGTCCCAACAGCGTCATCCAATGACAAGATTTGAGTGTCATTAGAGAGGACTGCACTTCTTATCGGGTCGACCAAAGCCTAACACCAGAGTTCCGACCCGACGCGCGGAGGACGCCCAGTCCGCTATGCGTGGAAAATTATCTACCAGCCAGTTGAAGGCACCTTGAACGGCGACGAAGGCCGCTGCCGACTGCGTCATTTCACCAAGCAACATTGTACCGTGTATGTAATTGGGCACACAGAGAATTAGCCCGATGAGCGGCGCCAAGATAGAATTTCCATGCGAAATCAAGGTCGTGCGCATGTGTTGGCCGCACAGTTGTCGCCATTGCGTCACGACTTCGCCAAGCCGCGTCTCGACCGCCGTCCTGAGCGCAGGATCGGGCAGGGCTGCATCGGTGACCACGCGTTGATGGAAATGTTCGCGCAAATCAGCAAGCGCGAATTTCAGCTCTGACTCTGCCTGGCTCTTCTGCGCGATGACGGATGTCATGTTGCCACCCATCTTCATCATTGCCACCGTGGTCAGTGCTGAGTAGCCCACGGCTGCATACACCAGATAGCCTGGCACCGCTTGGCCGAGGCCAAAACGCGAAAGATCAACCGAGCCGCCTACATTCCACAAGACGACGACAAACGTCGTGGCCGCGAGCATAGACCCCAGCAAGCCGACCATGAAGTCGATGGGCGCATCCGTTGCAATCCTGGCATCTTCCGCAATCCGATACTCGACGAGCTGTGCTTCGCCATCCTTTGCATCGGGTGCCCAGGACTTGCGATTGGCAATCCAGATGGCCACCAGCCGTGATGTTAACCAGTGACGCCACCGTCGCTGGAAGCTCATGCGGCCCCAAACCGCTACGACTGCCAACACGATGCTTGTCGTCGCCAACACGAGGAGGGTGCGCGTCTGGAGCCAGATCTCACTGCTATCGCGACGTTCCAGAGCGTTGAAAAAGTCGCGGTTCCATAGATTCAGCTGATACTGCACAACAGTTTGCAGCGATACGCATATCACCAGCAATCCGATCAGGCCCCACGCATACCAGCTCGTATCTCCTCTCCAGAAGCCTCGCGCGCTTTGCCAGAAGCGGCGCATCGATCCGTGGCTGCCGAAGGCCGCGGCATCGGTATCAGCCATGGCCCATGCCTCCGAGGGCGGTCGCCAATCCTAGAAAAGCCGGATCAGGCCGCTGAATGACCTTGAGCGGAATGGTCGCAAGATAGCCGCTGAGCCGGCCCTTGGTTTCGAAGTGCATGCGGAAGTTGGCTTGGCCAATGTAGTCGATGATCCTGGGCACGATTCCGCCGCCAACATACATGCCGCCGCGTGCGCCGAACATCAGAGCGGCATCGCCCGCTGCGGCACCAAGAAAAGCGCAGAATGCATCGAGTGCTTCGCAACTGAGCGCACAAGTGCCATCGAGAGCAGCGCGCGTGATTTGGGCCGGAGTGAGAGGTTTAGCCTCGATGCCTTCAATTTCTGCGATGGCTGCATAGAGATTGACGATGCCGGCGCCCGACAACACGCGCTCAGCCGACACGTGCCCGAAGCGACGTTGGAGGACGGCGATTATGGCCGCCTGACGAACGTTGGATGCCGCAAGCGTGGCATGTCCGCCCTCACTTGCCAGCACCCGCTCTCCCTTGCCGTCCAGCAGGCACGCCACTCCCAATCCCGTTCCCGGCGCTACCACTGCCACTGGCTCTCCGACCTTTGCCTTGCCAAGGCCAAACTCCCTCACGTCTGTTGATGCGAGGTGTGGCAAGGCATACGCCACCGCTACAAGATCGTTGATCAGCCGAACTGAGTTGAACCCGAATTGCACCCGAAGCTCTGCCGCGTCGATGACCCACCGGCTGTTGGTCATGATACAGCGACCGGCTTCAACTGGCCCGGCGACGGCCAGGATGGCCTGGTCGAACTTAGCGGCAGGCTGAAGATCAAGAAAATGGCGCAGCGCGGCTTGAATCGTCGCAAATGAAACAACAGCGAGAGAACTAACAGGTCCGAGCGAAGAACTCGAGAGAACGGCGAAGCGAGCTTGTGTCGCGCCGATGTCGCCGAGTAGCAACGTCGTCATGCCGCGCCGACCGCGCGGAGCGCTTCCTCTTTGATCAGCTGTCGATACCACAGCGCCGATGCCTTGGGGACGCGTTGCTGCGTTGGATAGTCTACATACACGAGGCCAAACCGGTTGGCATATCCCGCTCCCCACTCGAAGTTGTCCAGCAGCGACCAGACAAAATAGCCTCGGACATCCGCCCCCTTGCGCACTGCCTCACGCAAAGCCTCAGTATAGAGCTTCAGGTACGCGATGCGCTCGTAATCGAGCACTTTGCCTGAGCTATCCAGCTTTTCGTCGCTGCCGGCGCCGTTCTCCGTGACGTAGATTGGCAATCCGTAACGATGACTTGCATCAAGCAGAGTCTCACGGAACGCGTCAGGGTCGATCGGCCAGCCGATGGGCGAGCGCGGCCCGCCTGACGGCGCGTCCGCCCAGGCAAAACCAAGAGGAGAATCGGGAGCGGCCCTGGCATAGATCGGCGAGTAGTGGTTGATCCCCAGCCAGTCCACCGGCCGCTGAATGCGGGCAAGATCGCCATTGCGTTGATAGGGTTCGATCAAGCGAGCGAGGCCGGGCGGGTAATGGCCCAGCATTTGCGGATCCGGAAAGGCCTTGTTCCAGTACTCGTCCAGCATCGCCGCAGCCGCCGCATCCTCGCCGCCGGGTGCGACGGGACGGCTCGGCTGCATGTTGTGGATACAGCCGATCAATGCATGCCCGACATTGGCACGTAGCACATCGACGCCCGCGCCGTGCGCCAGATTGATATGATGGATGGTCTTGAAGTGGTCGGCTCGATCGGAGGTGGCGGGCGGGTGCCAGCCGAAGGCGTAACCGAAGAGGCTGAACACCGAAGGTTCGTTGAATGTGGAGAAGCGCTTCACTCGGTCTCCGAAGCGCTGCGCGATAATCCGGGCATAGTCGGCATACCAGCTAACGATGTCGCGGTTGGCCCATCCGCCCAAATCTTGCAACGCCTGCGGCAAATCCCAGTGATAGAGGCAGAGCCATGGTTCGATCCCTGCCACCAACAAGCTGTCTATGAGTCGGTCGTAGAAAGCCACACCCGCTTCGTTGACGGCGCCCCTGCCCGTTGGCAGCACCCGCGGCCATGCAACGGAGAAGCGGTAGGCGTTCACCCCCATCTCGTGCATGAGCGCAATATCTTCAGAATAGCGGTGATAATGGTCGCACGCGACGTCTCCCGTATCGCCATTGGCGATCTTCCCTGGAACCCGAGAGAAGACATCCCACACACTGGGACCGCGGCCACCTTCTCGTGCAGCGCCCTCGACCTGATAACTCGAGGTTGAAACGCCCCAAACAAATCCGAACGGAAGAGCTTGGCGGGCGACGAGGATGGGAGCGTCCGGCTTCGGCATTAAATCGATGTCCATGGCAGTTACCCCTACTTGGAAGGTGCTGGGGACGTGCCCTGCGAAGGTTGTGGCGTCGTTCCGGAACCCATGGGCGCATGCTGGCCGCCCTGCTGGTGACCCTTTTCTTCCATCTGCTTGCTCATGCTCTGGCCGGCTTTGCCGTGCTCCATGCCCTGCTGCATCATCTGCTGGCCCATGCCCGGCCCCGGCTGAGTGGGCGTCGTCGCCTGCGGCGCGGGAGTGGCGCCGGGCTGCTGCTGCGCCCAGCCCGATGAGACCGCACCAACGCTGCCGATCAGAGCAACGGAGGCAGCAAGGATGGCGGTCTTCACGGTGGCTTTCATATCGAACTCCTTGGTTCTCGATCGACGTAATCTAGGGAGAAAGCAATCATCATGGCCTTGACCTGAATCAAAGAGCCCAAACCCCTGGGGCCGATGAGCGGCGAGAGCTGCGCCGCCGGCCTCTACGGTTGCAAATGCTGATGTGAAAAGACGACCCGCACCGCGCCGGCGCCAGGGCGACGAAGTAGATAACGACGCCAAGGGTGAGCAGCTTTGGAAGGCTGACGCCGACTCGCGTCGATGCACGACTTTGGGGAGTTTGTTCGGAGAAAGGCCGGCAGCGCTGGAGGCTAGCGCCCGGCAAGCGGACGGAGTGCGCGCAACGCGTCGGCCAGCCGGAGCAAGCGAGGCAGCGCGGCCAAATCCTCGGCGCTGAAAGCAAGCTTCCGTCGCCAGTTAGGATGCTCGTCCGTGGTACCGGGTAGGTTGACCTGCGCTTCGACGCCCAGCACGTCCTCGAGCTGGACTATCAGGAGCCGCCCCGGCGAGGCTGCCAGGAACCGGTACACCGTGTCGACCAGCGCCGCGAGATCACTCTCGGAATCCGTCAGCGCCGCGCCGGAGATTTCGAGGCCCGCCGCACGCAACGCTGCTGCCAGTTCGGTGCGTTCGCGCGCTCGGGCGTGCTGCTGCGCCGCAAATTGATCCTGCTCCTTGAGCACCCCGAGCGCTGCATGCAGTTCTATGTCCCGCGCGCGCCACCAGCCCGGAAAGGTCGGCAGATCGTGCGTACCGATCGCGACGTGGGCCAAGGCGGGATAGGCGTCGGGCGGCCGGAAGCCCGCGTCGTCGCGCTCGAAATAGAGCACTCGTGTGGACAGGACGTGCGCCGCGCCGAGGCGTTCGCGCAGGCCTTCGGGCACCGTGCCGAGATCTTCGCCAACCACCGCGCAACCCGCCCGCCGGCTCTCGAGCGCGGTGATCGCGACCAGTTCGTCGAGCGGGTAGCGTACATAGCCGCCCTCGGCGGCGCCCTTGCCGGCCGGAATCCAGAACAGCCGTGCGAAACCCATGATGTGGTCGATGCGCAGCGCGCCGGCGTGGCGCATGTTGGCGCGCAGACATTCGATGAACGGCTGATAGGCGGCGGCGCGCAGCGCATGCGGATTGAATGGCGGCAGCCCCCAGTTCTGGCCGGCTCGGCTGAAGCCGTCCGGCGGCGCGCCGATCGAGATGCCGTTGGCCAAGACGCGCTGATCGGCCCAGGCCTCGGCGCCGTGCGGGTCGACGCCGAGCGCCAGGTCGCGGTAGAGCCCGACTGCCATGCCGCCTTGCGCGCAGACCGCAGCGGCGGCGGCGAGCTGGCGCTCCGCCTCCCATTGCATATACTGGTGGAAGAGCACGCGATCCTCGTGGGCGCGCGCGAACGCAGCGACCGCCGGCGACTTAGGATCGCGAAAATCATCTGGCCAATGGCGCCAGGACCAGTGACCGGGATCGCCACTGCGGAAATGCTCGGCCAGCGCCTCGAAAGCAGCGAAGCGATCGAGCGCCGCGCCGCCGGCGTGCCGGAAGGCGCGGAACGCTGCGGCGCGGGCGCTGCCTCGCTGCAGATGATTGCGCTGGAATGTAGCAAACAGCCGTTCGAGCACGAGAGCCTTGGCGGCGGCGACGCCGACATAGTCGACCAGCGCGCCGTCGCCCAATGCCGCACGATCGGCGCTGGCAAGCGAAATGTCGACCCAGTCCGGCACCGCCTCGACATCGATGTAGAGTGGATTGAGGAACCGACGGCTCGACGGCGAGTAGGGGCTGGCGTGCATTGGGTTGCCCGGAAACAGCGCGTGCAGCGGGTTGAGGCCGAGCGCGCCGGCGCCAAGCAGCGCGGTGTCGGCGGCGAAGCGGGCGAGGGCGCCGAAATCACCCATGCCCCAGCTGCGCCGGCCCTGCAGGCCGTAGAGTTGCAGCGCCAGACCCCAGATCCCGGGTCCGTGCGCGAGCGCATCAGGCAGGTGGGCGCGGTGGGGCGTGACAATCAAGGTCGTCTCGGCCGCGCCGCCGTCGCCGAGCGCGGCGCCCGCCACGGCGAGCCGGTGATACCCGAGCGGCAGCGCCTCCGGCAGCGCGAGCGCGCGGCGCTCGACGATGCGGCCGTCCCTGGTGCTGGCCTCGATCAACGGCAACTCGCCCAAGCGGGCGCTGCCGTCGAAGTGTGCACCGTCCTCGGTATCGATGCGCCATGCCAGCAGCGCATCAGGCGCGGCTGCGAGACGCACGTCGACGCGCTGGGGGCGAGCATCCTCGATGAGCACGACGACCGGGTCGAGCGACCGTTGCCACGGTGCCGCCTCGAGCGCCACCAGGCTCGCCGAGATCTCAGCCTCTGTCGTGGCGGCAATCTCCATCGCGGCCAGGAAGGCGCGCATGGTGCCCTCCGACAGGGAACGCCGCCGTCCCCAGATGTCGTGATAATGCGGCTCGATACCGGCGCGGCGCGCCAGCCGCTCGAGCGCGCTCATACCGTGGCCCCGTTGCCCAGCCGACGGAGCAGTGCGAGCACGCGCGGCTCGCCGGGATGGCGCGCGCCCGGGGCGAAGGTCGCTAGGTCGCCGACGCCGGTCTCCCCGCTGCTGGCGATGCTGGGCAGGCGGAGGCGCTCGGTTTCGCGCTCTCCCGCTTGGTGGAACGGACAGAGCTCCATGCCCTTCGGGTGCGTCGAGAACAGCGCGAAATTGGCACCGTTGCCGTCCCGGGTCGCGCCCAGCGGCGTCGGGCTGGCAGGCCATACGCGCGCCTGCTGCGTCGTCATGCCCGCCTAGCCGGGCTCGGGCGTGAGCGCAAGCGCGCCCAGCGGCGGCAGGGTGAGGACCAGCGAATAGGGCCGGCCGTGCCAGCTCACGGGTTCGGCCTTGACCAAACCGCCGTTGCCGACGCCACTGCCGCCATAGTCGCACGCGTCGGTGTTAATGCGCTCGCGATAGTGCCCACCGTAGGGCACGCCGATGCGATAGCCGTGGCGCACCACCGGGGTGAAGTTGCACACGACGACGGCATGGTCGGCGCGCCTCTGTCCACGGCGAACATAGCTTATCACGCTCTGCTCGGCGTCATGGCAATCGATCCACTCGAAGCCTTCGGCCTCGCCGTCGAGCTCATGGAGTGCGGCCGTACCGCGATAGAGCCGATTGAGATCGGTGACGAGGCGTCGGACGCCGCGATGGTCCGGGTCATCGAGCAGATGCCAGTCGAGCGCACGGTCATGGTCCCACTCGGCCGTCTGCGCGAACTCGCCGCCCATGAACAGCAGCTTCTTGCCAGGCTGGGTGTAGAGAAAGGCGTAGTAGAGACGCAGGTTGGCGAACTTCTGCCACCGGTCGCCGGGCATGCGGCCGAGCAGCGAGCCCTTGCCGTGCACGACCTCGTCGTGGGACAGCGGCAGGACAAAGTTCTCGTGGAACGCGTAGAGCAGACCAAAGGTCAGGCCGTCGTGATGGTGGCAGCGATGCACGGGATCCTTGCTCATATAGTCGAGCGTGTCGTGCATCCAGCCCATGTTCCATTTGTAGCCAAAGCCGAGACCGCCGAGAGAGGTCGGCCGCGACACCATGGGCCATGCCGTCGATTCCTCAGCGATCGTGATCGCGCCGGCGCCCTCCGCATAGACAACCTCGTTGAGCCGACGGAGCAAAGCGAGTGCCTCGAGATTCTCGCGCCCGCCATGCGCGTTGGGCAGCCACTCACCATCCCTGCGGCTGTAGTCGAGATAGAGCATCGAGGCGACGGCGTCGACCCGCAGCCCGTCGATGTGGAACGCTTCGATCCAGTAGAGCGCGTTCGAGATCAGAAAGGCCGCGACCTCGCGACGGCCGAAATTGTAGATCAGCGTGTTCCAGTCGGGGTGCAGACCACGCCGCGGATCGGCGTGCTCGTAGAGATGGCTACCGTCGAAGCGAGCCAGGCCGTGCGGGTCGGACGGGAAATGCGCCGGCACCCAGTCGATCAACACGCCGATGCCCGCCTGATGACAGGTCTGCACGAAGCAGCGGAAATCATCCGGCGTGCCGAACCGGCTGGTCGGGGCGAACATCCCGACCGGCTGATACCCCCAAGAACCGTCGAACGGGTGCTCGGCGATCGGCAGCAGTTCGATATGGGTGAACCCCATGTCGCGCACGTAAGGTACGAGTTCGGCAGCGAGCGCGTGGTAGTCGAGCGGCCGGCGATCGGCGCCGCGCTTCCACGAGCCGAGATGGACCTCGTAGATCGCCATCGGCCGCTGGCGGGCGTTCGCGCTTGCCTGCGCGCGTCGCGCCATCCAATCTTGGTCGTCCCACGCGAAGCTGCCAGGCGAGCACACGATCGAGGCAGTCGCGGGCGGTCGCTCCGCCCGGGTTCCGTAGGGGTCGGCCTTCAACGGCAGGAGCTCGCCCGCCGCTGATCTGATTTCGTATTTGTAGAGTTCGCCATCCTGCAGGCCGGGAATAAAGATTTCCCAAACGCCGCATGACGGGTGGAGGCGCATGGCGTGGCGCCGTCCATCCCAGTCGTTAAACGGGCCGACCACGCTGACCCGGGACGCGTTCGCCGCCCAAACCGCGAACACTACCCCCTCGACGCCTTCGAGCTCGACGCGCCGGGCGCCGAGCAGTTCATGCGCCCGCAGATGGTCGCCGGCGGCGAAGCGGCGAAGCTCGGCGTCGTTCAGCGCCGACGGAAAGCGATAAGGATCGTCGATATCGCGCTGCGCGCTCGCCAGCTCCAGGCGCAGGCGGTAGGGGAAGCGCGACGCACGGCGGTCGAGCCGGCCGGCGAAGAAGCCCGCATCGTGCACTTTGTCCAAGGTTCCAACCACGGCGCCGTCTTCGGCGTCGATCACGGCGACATGCTCGGCGGTCGGCTGCAAGGTGCGCACGAGCAGCCCTGCTCCGGTCGGGTCGACGTGGAGGCCCAGGAAAGCGAACGGATCGCCGTGGTCGCCACGCACAACGGCAGCGATGGTCGCCGCGTCGGCGCTGGCCGTCTGCTCGATAGTTCGCTTCATGGCCGAAATCCCCGCGAGCCGTCTCTGCATATTATTGGACAGACGACGGGCTGCGAGTTTGTTCTAGATCAAGGTCAATCGGCAAGGCTTAGCCGAGTCGATCGTTGGCGAGCTGCGCAGCAAGACAGTTTGCGGGGAGGGAAGTGTTCGACTCTTGCCAAAGATTTCCATGCAAACTTGATCTGGATCAAAGAACGCACTGCCTGGCTCGCCGATTATTTACGAAGTGATGGGGCTATCGGCAGAAGAAGCTTTCAAGGCACAGAAATCAAAGGGGGGGATTGCGATGCGTGTGCTGTTCGTTTCCCCCGAGATCTATCCGCTGGCCAAGACGGGCGGCTTGGCCGACGTGAGTGCGGCGCTGCCGTTGGCCCTCGCCGCTCTCGGATGCGATGTGCGCGTCGTGCTGCCAGGCTACCCGAAGGCGATCGAGGCCGCAGTCGACAAGGCGTCGCCGATCGACCTCGCGGGCATCTGCGTTGCGGGCGCCGGATCGGTTCGCGTGATCGCCGCGCGCACGCCCGACACGCATCTGCCGATCTGGCTGGTCGATTGTCCGGCGCTCTTCGAGCGTCCGGGCGGGCCCTATCAGGACGAGCACGGCAGTGACTGGCCCGACAATGCTCGCCGCTTCGCCCTGTTCTGCCATGTCGCGGCGCGGCTCGCTCTGGGCGATGCCGCATCGGGCTGGCGTGCCGACGTGGTGCATGCCAACGACTGGCATACTGGCCTGCTGCCCATGCTCCTGTCGGCGCGCGGCACCGACCGGCCGGCGACCGTCTTCACGCTCCACAACATGGCCTTTCAAGGCCTCTTCTCGCCAGCGCTGGCCCCGGAGCTCGGCATCCCTGCCAGCGCGCTCGGCGTCGACGGGATGGAGTTCTACGGCAACATGTCGTTCCTCAAGGCAGGCATCCGCTACAGCGACCAGTTGACAACCGTGAGTCCGAGTTACGCGCGTGAGATCCTGACGCCGGCCTACGGTTGCGGCCTCGACGGCCTGCTGCGCGAACGCGCTGACGATCTGGTCGGCATTCTGAATGGCGCGGATTACCGAATCTGGGATCCCGCGACCGATCCGCACCTGCGTGCGAATTTCACTGCCACAGACCTCGCGGGCAAACGCTACTGCAAGCAGGCGCTTCAGGAGGAGTTCGGGCTCGAGATCAATCCCGAGGCACCGCTGGTCGCCTACATGAGCCGTATCACAGGGCAGAAGATGGCCGACGTAATCGCTGAAGCGTTTCCTGCGCTTCTCGAGCGCGGCATCCAACTTGCCATTCTGGGCGAGGGCGATCACGGTCTGGAGGAGCGCTTCCAATCGGCCGCGCGGGCACAGCCGCGACGTCTCGCCGTGCATATCGGCTATCAGGAGCCACTTGCCCATCGTCTGCAGGCCGGCGCCGATATGCTTCTGCATCCGTCGCGCTTCGAGCCATGCGGCCTCACCCAGCTCTACGCCATGCGATACGGCACGGTGCCGATCGCGACCAGGACTGGCGGGCTA
>JADHLS010000030.1 GCA_016780605.1 Reyranella sp. | reverse complement strand
TTCACGCCCTCGGTCTCGACCACCTCGTCCATCGGCTCCTGCTTGTCGGCATATTCGAGCGTGTAGGACATGCCCGAGCAGCCCTTGCTGCGGACGCCGATGCGGATGCCGGCCGTTTCCTTGCCGCGCTTGTCGATCAGCGCCCTGACGCGCTCGGCGGCGGCCGGCGTCACCGTCATGACCTGAGGGCGCGGCCGGCGGGGCCTGGGAGCAGCGGGCGCGGCCGGCTTTGGGCCTTCGGTCACCGGAGTGCCGGTCGTCGTGGGCGTGCTCATCGAACTCTCTCTAGCTACTCGCGGTTACTTCTTGCCGACCTTTGAACGGTAGTCGGCGATCGCCGCCTTGATCGCATCCTCGGCCAGGACCGAGCAGTGGATCTTCACCGGCGGCAGCGCCAGGTGCTTGGCGATGTCGGTGTTCTTGATGGTCTCGGCCTCGTCGATCGTCTTGCCCTTGACCCACTCGGTGACGAGCGAGCTCGAGGCGATCGCGGAGCCGCAGCCGAAGGTCTTGAACTTGGCGTCCTCGATCAAGCCGTCCGGTCCGACCTTGATCTGCAGCTTCATGACGTCGCCGCAGGCCGGCGCACCGACCAGGCCCGTGCCGACATCCTCGGAGTTCTTGTCGAGCGACCCGATGTTTCGCGGGTTCTCGTAGTGATCGATCAGCTTGTCGCTGTAAGCCATAACCCTCTCCTCAAATCAGATCAGTGCAAATCAGTGGGCAGCCCATTCGATGGACTTGATATCGATGCCTTCCTGAGCCATCTCCCAGAGCGGGCTCATCTCGCGAAGCTTCTTGACATGACGCACCAGCTCGTCGACCGCCGTGTCGACCTCATGCTCGGTCGTGAAGCGGCCAAGGCCGATGCGCAGCGACGTGTGTGCCAGTTCCTCGTCGACGCCGAGCGCCCGCAGCACGTAGCTCGGCTCAAGTGAGGCCGAGGTGCAGGCCGACCCCGACGACACCGCCAGGTTCTTGATGCCCATCATCAGCGATTCGCCCTCGACATAGGCGAAGCTGATGTTGAGGTTGCCGGGGATGCGATGCTCGAGGTCGCCGTTGACGAAGATCTCGGGCAGGCGATCCTGCAGGCCCTTCAGCATGCGCTGCTGCAGCTTGGTGAGGCGCTTGGCCTCCTCGTCCATCTCGTTCATGGCGATCTCGGCCGCCTCGCCCAGCCCGACGCAGAGCGGCGTTGGCAGCGTGCCCGAGCGGAAACCGCGCTCCTGGCCGCCGCCGACGATCAGCGGCACCAGCCGCACGCGCGGCTTGCGGCGCACGTAGAGGGCGCCGATGCCCTTGGGACCGTAGATCTTGTGACCCGAGATGCTCATGAGGTCGATGTTCATCGCCTCGACGTCGAGCGGGATCTTGCCGGCGGCCTGCGCGGCATCGGTGTGGAAGAAGACCTTCTTCTCACGGCAGATCTTGCCGATCTCGGCCAGCGGCTGGATGACGCCGATCTCGTTGTTCACCGCCATGATCGACACCACCACCGTCTTGTCGGTGATGGCCGCTCGCAAGGCGTCGAGATCGATCAGGCCGTTCTTCTGGACCGGCAGATAGGTCACCTCGAAACCCTGCTGCTCGAGATGGCGGCAGGTATCGAGCACGCACTTGTGCTCGGTCACGGTGGTGACGATGTGATTCTTGCGGTCCTTGTAGAACTCGGCGACGCCGCGGATGGCGAGGTTGTTCGATTCGGTGGCGCCCGAGGTGAAGATCACTTCCTTCTCGTCGGCGCCGACCAGCTTGGCGACCTGCGCGCGCGCCTTCTCGACGCCTTCCTCAGCTTCCCAGCCATAGGAGTGGCTGCGCGAATGCGGGTTGCCGAACTGGTGGGTGAAGTACGGCATCATCGCTTCCAGGACCCGCGGATCGAGCGGCGTGGTGGCCTGGTAGTCGAGATAGATCGGCTGGTCGTTGCGCCGAATCTGGGTATGAACGTTCATGCTAACCCCTTGAAATTCCTACGCTGCCTTGGCCTTGGCTATATCCGACTTTCCCACTCGGATATATAGGTCCCGCCAGGCTGCGATCAAGCGATCGATATCCTGTGGGACAGAGTTCCAACCGAAGCTGATTCTGATCGCAGTGCCCGCCTCGACATCTTCTACTCCCATGGCCGCCAGCACCGCCGAGCGATGCACCTTGCCCGAGGAGCAGGCGGAACCTGCGCTGACACAGACGCCCGCAAGATCGAGAGCCATGACCTGGGTTTCGGCGGCAACGCCGGGCATCGAGACGTAGGTCGTATTGGGCAACCGTCTTGCGCCGGCGCTGAACACGCGCGCACCCGGGGCAATCTCGAGCAACGCCGCTTCGGCGTGATCGCGCAGCGTCGGGTCGAGGCCCTTG
This sequence comes from Reyranella sp., assembly GCA_016780605.1. GTDB lineage: Bacteria > Pseudomonadota > Alphaproteobacteria > Reyranellales > Reyranellaceae > Reyranella. Next base: position 13,289 of record JADHLS010000030.1, on the reverse strand, counting down.
CCTGCCGCCTCAGCCGCAGCGCCGAAGCCCACGATGCCGGACAGGTTCTCCGTGCCAGCCCGCCGGTTGGTCTCTTGCCCACCGCCAAGACGGTCGGTCGTGAACGGCGCGCCACCCCGCACGACCAGCGCGCCGACGCCAGTCGGGCCGCCGAGCTTGTGGGCGGCGAGGCTGAGATAGTCGATGCCGAGCCCGTGTAGATCGACCGGAATCTTGCCGGCGCCCTGAACGGCGTCGCAATGAACCAGAGCGCCGGCCTTGCGGGCCACGCGAACGACATCGGCAAACGGCTGCAGCACGCCCGTCTCGTTGTTGGCGAACATCACCGACACCAAAGCGGGCTCGTCCGAGTCGGCGAGCTTGCGCTCCAGGGCAGCAAGGTCGATCACGCCCTCGCCGTCCACCGGCACGATCTCGGCATCGGGAACCGCCCGCGCCACGCTTTCGTGCTCGATGGCCGAGATCAGGACACGGCGCCGGCCCGTGCCGGCAAGCGCCATGTTATTGGCTTCGGTCCCGCCTGAGGTGAAGATGACTTCAGCCGGCAAGGCGCCTACCAACGTGCCCACCTGGCGCCGCGCCCTGTCGACCATCGCCCGTGCCCTGCGGCCGACGGCGTGCACGGCGGAGGGATTGCCACCGATACGCAACGCCTCGACCATGGCCTCGAACGCCACGGGGCGAAGCGGGCTGGTGGCGTTGTGATCCAGGTACGCGGACATCGAACCGACCTAGCTGGCGGCGGCCATCGACGAATCGTTGTTGGCCGCGGCCGGCGCCTCGGCGATGCGTGGCGCCAGGCGCCGCTCGAGCACGTCGAGCAGGGTCACCGAGCTCAGGAACGTGTGGATCTGGTTGCCCAGCTCCTCCCACAGGTCGTGCGTCAGGCACTTGCTGCGGTCGGCGCGGCAACCGGTGGCGCCCATCTCGGTGCAACGCGTCGCCTTTATCGGCTCGTCGACCGCCAGGATGATCTCCGAAACCCTGGTCTCGGCCGAGCCACGCGCCAGGCGATAGCCGCCCCCGGGGCCGCGCACGCTCTTCACCAGGCCCGCCCGACGCAGCCGCGCGAAAAGCTGCTCGAGATATGACAGGGAGATTTCCTGGCGGGTTGCAATGTCAGACAAAGACACCGGCTTGGCCTGCGCATGACGCGCCAGATCGACCATTGCCATCACGGCGTAACGCCCTTTGGTGCTGAGCTTCACAGCATCCTCCTCGTGCCGGCGCGACCGGCCGTCTGTCCGAACGCCTAAAGGTCTTGAAAACCAAGGCGTTACTACGATATTGCGGTCCTCCACACAGGGATCTGGGGAAAAACCGACTGAATGGCTCGGGTTTAATAAACCTGAGTAAGTCGGTCAAGTATCAAGAATCCCCCAAATTTCGCTGCTCCGGCCCGCGTCCGGCGGCCAATAATGAGGAAAGACCGGAGTCTAGATGCCTGATGTGATGTTCACCGGCCCGGAGGGTCGCCTCGAAGGTCGCTATCACCAGAGCAAGGAAGAACACGCGCCGATTGCGCTGATCCTCCATCCCCATCCGCAATATGGCGGGACGATGAACCACAAGGTCGTCTTCTCGCTGTTCCACGTCTTCGTGAATCGCGGCTTCTCGGTGTTGCGCTTCAACACCCGCGGGGTGGGCCGCAGCCAGGGCCGCTTCGACAACGGCATGGGTGAGCTCAGCGACGCGGCGGCGGCGCTCGACTGGTTGCAGGCCATGAACGCCGACGCGAAATCGTGCTGGATCGCGGGCTACTCGTTCGGTGCCTGGATCGGCATGCAACTCCTGATGCGACGGCCCGAGATCGATTGCTTCGTCTCCGTCTCGCCGCCGGCAAACTCCTACGACTTCGCCTTCCTCGCGCCCTGCCCGTCGTCGGGCCTGATCGTCGGCGCGGAGAAGGACGAAGTCGTGCCGATCGCCGACATCCAGAAGCTGGTGGCGCGGCTGTCGCTGCAGAAGGGCATCACGGTGGAATCGCGCACCATCAAGGGCGCCAACCACTTCTATCACGACTCGCTCGACAAGCTTGCGGTCGACGTCGACAAGTACGTCGCCAAGTGCCTGGTCAATCCGCCGGGCCGCGCGACCTCCAACAAGGAGCCTTAGGGCTCATCCAGCCGGCCGCCCGTCATCGGACGCGGCGCGCCGGTCGTTCCGGGAAAGGTGATGGGCAGGCCGCGCAATGAACGCACGGCGAGAAAGGCGAAGGCCTGCGCTTCCAGCGCATCGCCGTTCCAGCCGAGGCTGGCGGCCGTGACGACCTTGCCGCCCGTCTCCTCGCCGATCGCCTTGAGCAGCGTCGGGTTGCGCGCGCCGCCGCCCGAGATGACCCATTGCGCGACCGGCGCCGGGAAGTGGCGTGCCGCCAAGGCGATGGCGCGCGCCGTGCCGCGTGTTAGCGTCGCCGCGCCATCGACGACGCTGAGGCCGTCCGCCCAGGCATCGCCGAAATCGCCGCGGTCGAGCGACTTGGGCGGCTTCAGCGCAAAGTAGCGATGCTCGCTGAAGCGCTCGACGCGCGCGCGATCGACCTTGCCGGCGGCGGCGAGCGCGCCGTCGCGGTCGAAGCGCTGGCCGGCGCGGCGCATGCACCAGTCGTCGATCGGCCCGTTGCCCGGTCCGGTGTCGAACGCCAGCAACGAGTCGTCGGCGCCGATCCCGTCACCGCCAATCCACGTGACGTTGCCGACGCCGCCGATATTCACCACCACGAGCGGCTTTGGCAGGTCGTGTGCCAACGCTGCGTGATAGACCGGCACCAGTGGCGCGCCCTGGCCGCCCGCCTTCACGTCGGAGATGCGCAGGTCGCTTACCACCTTGACGCCGATCGCACGCGCCAGCGCCGCGCCGTCGCCGATCTGCCAGGTGAAGCGCCGCTCGGGACGATGCGTGATGGTTTGACCGTGGAAGCCCACGACATCGACGGTCGACAGCGAGACGCCACTCTCTTGCGACCACCGCCTTACTGCTTCGATATGGGCCTCGGTCACCGCCCGGTCGGCGGCTTCTGTCTGGTCATTCGGACCAGCGGCACCGAACGCCGCACGGATATGCCGGCGGACCCCGTCCGAATAGGGAGCCGTGAGGAACGATCCGAAGGACGTCACCTGCTCGCCATCGGTTTCGATCAGGGCCACGTCCACGCCGTCGACCGACGTGCCGCTCATCAGGCCAAGGGCGCGCAGGGAGGGTGAAGACATACGCGGGAGCTGGTCCGTTGAGAGGCGGTCGGCCCCGTGTTAAACCCGCGGCGCTTCAGGGACAACAGGCTGAGAGATGGCGGGCTTCAAATCGGACTTCATGCGTGTCGTGCACGAGCGCGGCATGGTCCATCAGTGCAGCGACGCGGCGCGGCTCGACGAGCTGCTCGCGACCGGCGTGCGCACCGCCTATATCGGCTTCGACTGCACCGCCGATTCGCTGCATGTCGGCTCGCTGCTGCAGATCATGATGCTGCGCTGGTGGCAGAAGACGGGTCATAAGCCGGTCACGCTGATGGGCGGCGGCACGACCAAGGTGGGCGATCCGTCGTTCCGCGACGAGGCGAGGCCGCTGCTGAGCGACGAACAGATCGGCGCCAACATGGCCGGCATCAAGAAGGTGTTCGCGAAGTATCTGACGTTCGGCAACGGTCCGACCGACGCGGTGATGGCGAACAATGCCGATTGGCTCGACGAGCTGCGCTACATCCCGCTGCTGCGCGATGTCGGCCGCCATTTCTCGGTCAACCGGATGCTCAGCATGGACTCGGTGAAGCTCAGGCTCGAGCGCGACCAGCCGTTCAGCTTCCTCGAGTTCAACTACATGATCCTGCAGTCCTACGATTTCGTGGAGCTGTTCAAGCGCCAGAACTGCATCGTGCAGATGGGCGGCTCGGACCAGTGGGGCAACATCGTCATGGGCGTCGACCTGGGACGGCGCATGCAGGGCGCCGAGCTCTTCGCCGTGACGACGCCGCTCATCGCCACCTCGTCGGGCGCCAAGATGGGCAAGACCATGGCCGGTGCCGTGTGGCTCAATCCCGAGCGCGTCTCGCCATATGATTTCTGGCAGTACTGGCGCAACACCGAGGACGACGACGTCGGTCGCTTCCTCAAGCTCTTCACCGAGATGCCGCTGGACGAGATCGCTCGGCTCGAGGCGCTTCAAGGCCAGGAGATCAACGAGGCCAAGAAGATCCTGGCCACCGAGATCACCGCGCTGGCGCATGGCCGCAAGGCCGCCGATGAGGCGGCCGAGACGGCGCGGCGCACCTTCGAGGAAGGCGCGCGCGCCGACACGCTGCCCACGGTCGACGTGCCGCGGGCGCGGCTCGCTGCCGGCGTCGCCGCCTTCGAGCTGCTGCACGAGGCCGGCCTGGCGGAAAGCCGCAACGAGGCGCGCAAGCTGATCAAGGGCGGCGGCGGCCGATTGAACGACAGGCCGATCGCCGCCGACACCGCCATGGTGGGCGAAGGCGACCTCGATTCGTCGGGCACGCTCAAGCTCTCGGCCGGCCGCAAGCGGCACGTGCTGGTTCGCGCCATTTAGGGCGCGCGCTGCATCTCCGGGGAGGCCGGCGGCTGGACCGCGTCCGGCTGCGCCAGGAAGAGCTCGCGCAGCGCGCCGGGCGTCATGGCCGACATCATGTTGACGTCGGTCTTGAGGTCATCGAGCGGACCGGAGAGCTGGTAGGAGATGGCGAACACGCCGCCATCCTTGCCGCCCGTCAGCAACGGCCCGAGCAACGGCACATTCGACAGCAGATTGTTGAGCGCGAAGCCCGGCACGACGATGCCGGCGATCTTCGCCGTGTCGTTGCCGAGATCGACGAAGCCCTGGGCGGTGAGGCCGATCGAGCGGCCGCTGGTGCGCCCGTCCTTGATGTGGATGCGGTCGCCCACCTTGGAGACCTTGGCATCGAGGCTGTCGAACTGCTGCAGGGCGTCGCCCGCGCGGTTCAGTCCCTCGATCGTCGAATTGAGCGTGCCAATATCGGGCCGCGGCGTCACCTTCTGCAGCCGGAACGGTCCCATCTTTAGGAAGCCGTTGAGCGGCGAGCCGGCGACGGCGTCGTCGTACAGGCCCTCGATGTGCAGATAGCCGTTCGCCAGGCCATCGAGCCAACCGGCATCACTCAGCATCTGGCCGAAGTCGGCGACGTAGAGGAAGAGCTTGCGGCCCTGCCCCGTCGGGGTGACCTTGAAGGTCGAGCCTTTGCCGGCGCCGATCGACAGGTCGGCCGAGGCGATACGGTCGTTGGCGAGCTCGAGCTTTCCATTGACGTAGCCCACGCTGCCGCGCTTGGTCAGCAAGCGCTGGATCTGGAGCGTCATCCTGGTCCTGCTGTGCGAGGTCGCCGCCGGGCCGGCCGGATTCTTGGCGGCGGTGTCGTCGCGCGCCTTGATCGCGGCCCGCACGCGCGGCAGCTCGAGCGTCGGGCCGCGCAGAGACAGCTCGACGCCGCCCGGCGCCCGCTTCCACTCGGCCGCGACGTCGCTCTGGCCGATCTTGAGCTGTTGCAGCGTCACCTGCTGCAAGTCGTTGTCGCCGTTGAAGCGCAAGGCGCCCTTGCCGGCGAGGCCATTGGCCTTGCCCTCGAAGTCGATGGTCGAAAGCTTGCCGCCGGCGGCGAGCTTGGCGGTCATGGTCGCAAGGCCTTCGGTGCCCGGCTGCTTGGTCCACGCGAGCGGCGTCACGTCGGCCGTGGCGGCCTTGAGGTCGAAGCGGCCGACCACTTCACTCGTGCCGTTCGCCGCCACCTGATAGCTCAGCGTCGTGCCGATCGGCCCCGTGACATAAGGTTCCGGCGACGGGAAGCCTGCCTTGGCGACCAGCGCGGCCGGGATGGTCCCCTTCATCTCGTAGCGCCGCCGGAACGGCACCTTGGCGCCGAACATTTCGCGCCAGACGATGTCGACGACCTGACCGTCGAGCTTGCCCTGGCCGGTGACGCTGAGCTCCGAACCGATGTACTTCACGCGCGCATCGGCGTCGGAAAGGTCGACGTCGCCGATGGCATGCTTCAGTGCGAAGTTGGCGAGCGACGCCTCAGCCTTGAGGTCAAGGTCACTGACATTGATCGCGTTCAGGAGCGGAAAGGCGATCGACAGGTCGACCGAAACGGCACCGCTCACCCGCCGGTAGTCGTAGAGCACTTCCTTCGGCAGGCCGAGCTTGGATCGTGCCAGGAAGCGGGCGACATCCTGGGCTGAGCCGCTGATAGGCATGTGGATCGCCGCGCGTTGCGGCGGCGGCTGGTCGAGGCCAGTGAGGTCGATGGTGGTGGCGGCCGTCTTCAGCCCGACGGTCGTGCCGCTCGCGACATCGAAATGCAGCGTGCCGTCCTCGTAACGCGCCTTGCCCGACACGCCCTGCAGCTCGGGCATGTGCGGCATGTAGCGAACGGTCATGCCGCGATAGTCGATCAGGCCGACCAGGCGATCGACCTTGATCTCCGCCAGATCATTGCCCGGCACGCTCAGCCCGAACTCGGCGGCAACGTTGATCTCGCCCTTGCTGAGATTGCTCAGCGCCCACTGTCGGCCACCGACTGCGAACTCGAGCGGCCAGTAGTCGCCCAGGCGATCCACAGGGATCTGCCGCATCTCGGCGCGGCCCGAGAACACCTGGCCTTCGGGCTTGCGCTCGCCGGAGCCCGTGATCGATACCTTGGTCGCGCCGAAATCGACGTCGGCGCGCTCGATGCGAGCGGTGTGCGTGAGCGCATCGACGGTGCCCCGGGCATACACCGACTTCACGCGATGCGATGCCGGCAGGATGCCGGGCAGCGCCACCTGGCCGTTGCCGCCAGTGATGTCGACGGTGATGTTGCGTACGTCGCCATGCCCGTCGGCCTCGATGTGCAGGCGGCCCGACAGGGCGATGTCGACGCCGCGCAGCAGCGCCACGTCGGGCGACAGGTCGGCCAGCATGGACGGCTTGAAGCCGTCGACACTGGCATCGAGCAGGATGCGGCTGCGGTCGCGCGTGTAGACACCCGACAGCCTGACATCGACCCAGTTGCCAGCCTCCCCGGTCAGGCGCGTCGAGGCGGAGATGGCGACGCCCGCCGCATCACGCTTCAGCCGGGCCCGCGCCGATGGCGCCAGCCAGGTAAGCCCCGTCTTGACGTCGCGGAAGGTCACCTTGGCGCGCTCGATCTGGATCGTGTCGAGCTGGCCGATCAGTGAATGGTAGTTGGGCTCGGTGAACAGCTGATCGACCAGGATGGACACCGCCTCGCTCTGCGAATTGGCGTCGGTGCTCGCGAAAATGCGGCGCAGCATGCCGCCCTCGCGGGCGATGTCGGCCTCGATGGTCGGCCCTTCGATGGTGATCGAGGTCGGCAGGAACATGCCCTGGAAGACCGACCGTGCATCGAAGGTGAGCGAGACCGCCGGCGCCGTCGCGATGACCTGATGGCTCCGGGTGTTGACGAACCGCATGCCGGTGAACACCAGGCGCATAGGCTGGCTGAGCCCGCCCCACTCCAGCGACACCCGGTCGGCCTCGGGCCGGATGTCGTTGCCCGGAACGTCGGCCGCCGCGGCCAGCCGGTCCTTGAGGAAATCGAGGTCGACGGGCCCTTGCAGGAGGCGAAGCGCAGCCACCAAGACGAGCGCGGCGACGGCGAGCGTGACGCCGACAACCACCCGCATACACACGCGATACGTTCGTCTGACCAAAGGACGATGCTTCCCGCTTCTTGACGATGACGACGCGCCTGGGCGAGCGTGCGCCAGTTCTCACCGCAATTTAACCGACGCGCGCCCCGCATGTCTTGGCTCTCGACGAATCGCCTGCCGCGACCGCACGACATGGAGCGTCGCGACGTGGCGTGGACGCGATGGAACGAGACGACGGCGCGGCCGGACGATCCCGGTCAGATCGCGCTGCTCGATGCACTGTTCGGCAACAGTCCGTATCTGACCGAGACCGCTCTACAAGACCCGATTTTTATGACCGATCTGTGGCGTCGCGGTCCAGACGTTGTCCACATCGATCTTGACGATGAACTTGACAATGTAAGGATCGAGGCGAAAAGCGGCGCGCCGCCAGCAACGATTGCCACCCGGCTGCGGCGCCTCAAGCGCCGCGTGGCCCTGACGGTCGCCGTGGCTGATATCGCCGAGGCCTGGCCTCTCGATAAGGTGACGGGGGCGCTCAGCGCCTTCGCCTCGGGCTGTCTCGGCGCCCTCACCGACGCGATCCTGCTGCAGCTTGCCCGCGATGGCCAGCTTGCCATCGACGGCGATCCGCAGGCCGCGGCGCTCACCGTCCTGGGGATGGGCAAGCTCGGCGCCGGCGAGCTCAACTATTCGAGCGACATCGACCTGATCCTGCTCTACGACCGCGAGGCCCCCGCCCTTGCCGGGAACGAGCAGCTGTCTCGCCACTTCGTGCGCGGCGCACGCCTCCTGGTGCAGCTGATGTCGGAGACCTCGGCCGACGGCTACATCTTCCGCACCGATCTCCGATTGCGCCCTGATCCGGGGTCGACGCCACTCGCCATGTCGGTGCAGGCGGCCGAGCTCTACTACGAAAGCGTTGGCCAGAACTGGGAACGCGCCGCCATGATCAAGGCACATCCGGTGGCGGGCAACCAGGCCGTCGGGGCGGCCTTCCTCGCCGATCTCACACCTTATATTTGGCGCAAGCATCTCGACTTCGCGGCCATCCACGACATCCATTCGATCAAGCGCCAGATCGACGCCCATCGTGGCGGCAGTGCCGTCAAGGTGCTGGGCCACAACGTCAAGCTGGGCCGCGGCGGCATCCGCGAGATCGAATTCTTCGCCCAGACCCAGCAGCTGATCTTCGGCGGCCGCAATCCGGCGCTCAGGCTGCGCGCCACCTGCGCCACGCTGCGTGCGCTCGCCGCCGCCGGCCACGTCGCTCCGCGCGCCGCCGACGAGTTGATCGAGGCCTACGGCTTCCTGCGCAAGGTCGAGCATCGCCTGCAGATGGTCGACGACCGCCAGACCCACAGCCTGCCGGCCGACGAGGCCGGCGTGGCGGCGATCGCGAGCTTCCTCGGCTATCCGGATTCGCAATCCTTCCAGAAGGAGCTGCTCGATCGCCTGCATTGCGTCGAAAGCCACTACGCCCACCTGTTCGAGGAGGCACCGAGCCTCGCCGGGCCGGGCGGCAACCTGGTGTTCACCGGCACCGACGACGACCCGGGCACGCTCGCCACGCTCGGGGCGCTGGGCTTCCGCGATGCCTCCGCGGCCGCCGGCATCGTGCGGCGCTGGCACCATGGCCGCTATCGCTCGACGGCAACGGCGCGCGCCCGCGAGCTCCTGACCGAGCTGATGCCGGGGATCTTGAAGGCGCTGGGCTCGACCGCCGCTCCCGACCAGGCGCTGCTGAACTTCGACCTCTTCCTCGCCAACCTGCCGGCCGGCATCCAGCTCTTCTCGCTGTTCAAGGCCAATCCCGCCCTGCTGGAGCTGGTCGCCGCGATCATGGGCAGCGCGCCCGGACTTGCCGCCCACCTGGCGCGGCGCACCCTCCTGCTCGATTCCGTGCTGTCGCCGGCCTTCTACCTGCCGCTGCCCTCGGCTGATGAGATGGCGGCCGAGCTTGCCGGTCAACTCGCCAAGGCCGGCGACGAGCAGGACATCCTCGACCTCGCGCGGCGATGGGCCAACGACCGGCGCTTTCAGGTCGGCGTCCAGCAGCTCAAGGCGATCGTCCGGCCGGCCGAGGCGGGCATCGCCTACTCCGACGTCGCCGCCGCCACGATCTCGGCGGTGTGCGATCGCGTCGAGCGGCTGTTCGCCGAGACGCATGGCGGCTTCCGCGGCCAGCGCCTCGCCGTCCTCGCCCTGGGCAAGCTCGGCAGCCGCGAGATGTCGGCTACGTCCGACCTCGACCTGATCTTCGTCTACGACATCCCGCCCGGCCTCGACGCCTCCGACGGTCGGCGGCCCTTGGCGTCGATCCAGTACTACACGCGACTCAGCGCCAAGATCGTGACTGCGCTCACCGCGCACACCAACGAGGGCACGCTCTACGAAGTCGACATGCGATTGCGCCCGTCGGGTCGCGCCGGCCCCCTCGCCAATTCCCTGGAAGGCTTCGAGAGCTACCACGCGCAATCGGCCTGGACGTGGGAGCACATGGCCTTGACGCGGGCACGTGTGATCCATGGGCCCAAGGCCCTGGCCGACCGCCTGAAGGCCACGGTGCGGGCCACGCTGACGCGGCCGCGCGATCCGGTGGCGCTGGTACGCGACGTCGCCGACATGCGCCGCCGTATCGCCCGCCACGCGCCGCCGAAGAGCGTGTGGGACTTCAAGCACCTGCCGGGCGGCCTGTTCGACATCGACTTCGTGGCGCAATACCTCGCCCTACGCCACGCCGCCGCCCGCCCGGACCTGCTCGATCCGCATCCGGCCGAGATGCTGCGCCGCGCCGCCGACGCAGGCTTCCTCGACCGGGCCGACAGCGAACGCCTGCGCGCCGCGCGAACCCTCTTGTCGGATGTCCAGAGCATGCTGCGCCTGACGCTGAACGGCGATGAGTCGGCATTCGACGAGACCAAGGCCCTGGAAGGCCAGCGCCGCCTGGTCGCGGTCACCGAAGGCGCCTCCGATCTCGCCGAGTTGCGCGCGCGCATTGCAGCTGAAACGGCAGCCACGCATGCTATATACCGCCGCATCGTCGAGGAGCCGGCGCGCGAGCACGACAGGAGGAGTGAGGAATGAGTGTAGAGGAAGGCAAGAAGGCGCCCGATTTCACTGCGGCGACGGACGGCGGCAAGAAGCTGAAGCTGTCGGACCTGCGCGGCAAGCCGGTGGTGCTTTACTTCTATCCCAAGGACGACACCTCGGGCTGCACCGCCGAGGCCTGCGGCTTTCGCGATCAGCTTCCCGACTTCGGCAAGCTCAAGGCGCAGGTGGTCGGTGTCAGCAAGGACAGCGTCGACAGGCACGACAAGTTCAAGAAGAAGTATGGCCTCAACTTCCCGCTGGTATCCGACGAGGACGGCAAGATCTGCGAGAAGTACGGCACCTGGGTCGAGAAGAGCCTCTATGGCCGCAAGTACATGGGCATCGAGCGCGCCACCTTCCTGATCGACAAGACCGGCACGGTGGCCAGGGTCTGGCACAAGGTGAAGGTGCCGGGCCATGTCGACGAGGTACTGAAGGCGCTGAAGGCTCTATAAGAACATCGCGAAGGGGGCATACCACATGGCGAGCGTACTGATCTCCGGCGCCGGCCCGATCGGCCTGACCATGGCCAACGAACTCGCTCGCTTCGGCATCGCCGTGCGCGTCGTCGACAAGATGGCCGAGCGCACCGACAAATCGAAAGCCCTGGTGCTGTGGAGCCGCACGCTCGAGCTTTTGAACCACGCTGGCTATGTCGAGCCGTTCCTCAAGGCCGGTATGCCGGCACACGGCGCGCAGCTCTCCGACGGCAAGCACGTCGTGGCGCGCGTCAGCATGGACCGCATCGATTCGATCTACAACTACGCCCTGATGATCGCCCAGAGCGAGACCGAGCGGGTGCTCGAGGAGTGCCTGGCCAAGCGCGGCGTCAAGGTCGAGCGCACCGTATCGATGGAGAGCTTCACGCAGAAGGGCGCTGGCATCGAGGCCATCCTGCGCAAGGCCGACGGCAGCAGCGAGACCGTGCAGGCCGACTGGCTGATCGGCTGCGACGGCGCCCACTCGACGACCCGCCACGGCCTCGGCTTCGCCTTCGAGGGCAGCACCCAGGACAGCGACTGGTACCTTGCCGACATCCATATCAGCGGGCTGGAGCCCGCCGACCATCTGCACATCTTTTGGCACCGCGACGGCATCCTCGCCTTCTTCCCGATCACGCCGGGACGCTGGCGCGTCATCGCCGATCTCGGCCCGGCGACCGGCAGCGGCCATCATCCCGATCCGACATTGGAGGAGATCCAGGCCATGGTCGCCCATCGCGGCGGTCCGGATCTCAAGCTCAGCGACCCGATCTGGCTGGCCGCCTTCCGCATCAACGAGCGCAAGGTCAAGGAGTACAGCCGCGGCCACATCTTCCTGGCCGGCGATGCCGCGCACATCCACAGCCCGGCCGGCGGCCAGGGCATGAACACCGGCATGCAGGACGTCTTCAATCTGGCGTGGAAGCTCAACCTCGTCATCACGGGCGCCGCCAAGCCATCGCTGCTCGACAGCTACTCGATCGAGCGCAGTGCCGTAGGCGAGATGGTGCTGCGCAATGCCGGCCGGCTGACGGAAGCGGCGATCATGCGCAACCCTGCGCTCCAGGCGCTGCGCAACACCTTCGTGAAGTTCGCGATGGGCTTCCCTCAGGTCGCACATGTCCTGGTCGACACGATGTCGGAAACCAACATCGCCTACCCGCAGAGTCCTCTCTCCGTCGCCGGAGGTCACCAGGCGCACAGCACCAAGCCCGGCCATCGTTGGCCCGAGCCGCTTGCCGCCGACACCGGCAAGTCGCGCTTCGTCGCCCTCGGTCCGGCCGATGCCGTGGCCGATCTGGCGGCGAAGTTCCCCAAGCTGGTCGAGGTCGTGCCGTCCAAGCGAGCCGATCCGCGCGACCTCATCCTCGTCCGTCCGGATGGTTATGTCGGCTTTGCCGGCGCGGCGTCCGATCGCGCCGGAGCGGAGGCGTATCTGCGGAGCCTCGCCGCGTAGCCTCAGACCTTAATGTCGGCCTTCTTGATGATCTCGCCGAACGACAGCCGCTCGCGCTCGATGTTGGCGCCGAGGGCAACCGAATCGAGATAGCTCGCATAGTTGCCGCTGGTCACCAGCTTGTCGTTCACGGCGGGATCCTTGCACGCCTCGCCGATCGCCCAGGAGAGCTTGTCGATCGCGGCCTGCGGTGTGCCCTTGGCCGCCAGGACGCCGTACCAGGCATCGCCGCCGATCTTGCCCATGCCCTGCTCCTTGAGCGTCGGGATGTCGGATTTTCCGGGCCAGCGCTTCTCGCCCAGGATGGCGAAGCACTTGAGCCGGCCCGCCGCAATGTGCGGCAGCGTCGTCGGGTCGAACTGCACCTGGATCTGGCCCGACAGCAGGTCCTGCGTCGCCGGCGCGCTGCCCTTGTAAGGCACGTGCACCATCTTCACGCCGGCCTCGATGTTGAACATCTCGCCGTAGAGCTGGGTGATGGTGGCAAGTCCGGCCGAGCCGAAGTTGATCTTGCCGGGGTTGACCTTGGCGTAGGCGATGAACTCCTGGAGGTTGTTGGCCGGAACCTGCGGATTGATGCCCATGCCGATCCACGAGGTGGCGACGCGCGCCACGGGCACGAAATCCTTCGCCGGATCGTAG
>JADHLS010000029.1 GCA_016780605.1 Reyranella sp. | reverse complement strand
GGCAGGCGCTGGAGAAGCGCTTCCAGGGATAAGGAGGTCGAAGTGGGAAGGGTGGCATTCCTTGTCCTTTCGATCGTCCTGCTCGCAACCGGCGCCCGGGCTGAATATCCCGACAAGCCGGTGCACATCGTCGTGCCGTTCATCGCCGGCAGCGCGCCCGATGTCGCCGCCCGCCAGGTGGCGCAGCGGCTGACGGCGAGCTTTGGCCAGCAGTTCATCATCGACAACAAGCCGGGTGCCGCCGGCAACATCGGCGCCGAGGTTGCGGCGCGGGCTGCTCCCGACGGTTACACGCTGATGCTGCTGACCAGCAGCCATCTCCTCAATCCGTTCCTCTATGCGCGGGTGAACTACGATCCGATGAAGGACTTCGCGCCGATCACCCTGATCACGCGCATCCCGTCCCTGATGGTCGTGCCGCCGTCATCGCCGGCCAAGACCGTGGCCGAGTTCGTGGCGCTGGCCAAGTCGATGCCCGGGAAACTCAACTACGGCTCGGGCGGCGCCGGCAGCCTGGCGCATCTCTCGGCCGAGGCGTTCCGCTTCGCCACCGGCATCGACTACGTCCACGTGCCCTTCAAGGGCGCCCCGGAGATCGTGCTGGGACTGCTGTCGGAGCAGGTCCAGGTCGGCTTCCCGACCATGCCGACGGCGTTCCGGCAGGCCCAGCAAGGCGCGTTGCGGCCGCTCGCCGTGACCAGCGCCAAACGCACGACGGTGATGCCCGAGGTGCCGACGCTGCTCGAGGCGATCGCCGATGGCTTCGCGCTCGAGGCCTGGCTGGGGCTTGTCGCGCCGACGGGCACGCCAACCGCCATCATCGCGCGGCTGCATGTCACGCTCGCTGCAGCATCAACCGAGCCGCTGTTTCGGCAGGCCCTCGGCAGCGACGGCTCGGAGATCGTGCTGAACAGCCCGGCCGAGCTCGGCGCCTTGATGCGTGAGGAGCGGGTCGCCCGGCGGGCGCTGATCGAGCGCGTCGGCGTGAAGCTGGAGTAAGGGAGCGCGGGCCTCCGGCCCGCTCATTGCCGGGAGCGCGGCACTCCAGTGCCGCTCATGCGGTGTCGACGGCAACGAAGATGCGCCACTGGAGTGGCGCGCTCCCGGCAAAGACCATGAGTGGGAGCGTCGCGGTTTACCGCGACGTTGGAGGCCCGCGCTCCCTTAACGCTTGCCCTTGCCGATGTGGGCGATGGCTTCGATCTCGACCAGGATCTCGGGTGCCGCGAGCGCGCTCACCTCGACGAGCGTCGAGGCCGGGAAGTCGCCCTTGAAGAACTCGGCGCGCGCCTTCCACACCTTGGTGTTGTTCTTGATGTTGGTGACGTAGATCGTGACCTTGACGACGTCGGCCATGGCGCCACCGGCCGCTTCGACCATGCCCTTGATCTTGTTGAAGATGAGCTTGGCCTGCTCGTACTCGTCCATCTTGGCCAGCACCGCGGGATCGGTGCCGCGCGCGGTCATGCCGGAGACATAGGCGATGCCGTCGGACACCAGACAGTTCGACCAACGCTCGGGCGGCGGCTCGGGCACATGGGGCGATGTCACGCGGCGGATGGTCATGGTCGTCTCCTCGTTTCCCTATTCAGGCTTGGCGCCGGAAGCTTTCACCACCGGCGTCCACTTGTCGATCTCGGCCTGGATGAAGCGCGTCACCTCGGCCGGCGTCATGGTGCTGGCCTCCGCGCCGATCTCCTCCCAGCGCTTGACGACGGCCGGCTCCTTCAGCACCGCCTGGATCTCGCTCGCGAGGCGATCGACGATCGGCTGCGGCGTCTTGGCGGGCACCGAAATGCCGAACCACGAATAGGAGATCAGGTCGGGATAGCCCAGCTCCTTCATGGTCGGCACGTCGCGGAAGGCGGGGCTGCGTTCCTCGCTGCTGACGGCGAGGGCGCGCACCTTGCCGGCCTTGATGTGCGGCGCGGCCGACGGCAGGGAATCGAACATCGACGGCACGGTTCCGTTGATCGTGTCGATCATCGCCGGACCGGCGCCACGGTAAGGCACGTGCACCAGCTCCGCCCCGATCACCTGCTGGAGCTGCACACCGAGCAGATGATTGCTCGAGCCCGCGCCCGAGGTCGCGTAGGCGAGCTTGCCGGGCTCGGCCTTGGCGATCTCTATGTATTCCTTGAAGGTCTTGGCCTTGAAGTCGGGATTGACCACCAGCACGCTGGGATTGCGCGAGGCGATCGAGATGTGGACGAAGTCGGCCATCGGGTCGAAGTCGGAGCCGCCGTAAAGCGTGGGCGAGATCGATAAACCCGAGATCACCGACATCAGGAGCGTGTAGCCGTCGGGCGGCGACTTGGCGACCAGCGCGGTGCCCACCATCGCGCCCTTGCCGGGCTTGTTGTCGACGATGATGTTCTGGCCCAGCCGCTTGCCGAGATACTCGGCCACCATGCGGGCGACGACGTCGGTCGTGCCGCCGGGCGCGTAGGGAACGACGAGCTTGATGGGCTTGCTCGGCCAAGTGTCGGCCCAAGTCGGCGAGGAGAGGGCGGGCAGCCCGATCGCCAGCGACGCGGCGATGAGAGTACGGCGATGGATCATGCGCCGGGTATACTCGCGAACATGACCGGTCCCCATTCGCTCTTCGCATCGCTGTTCGAGCCCAAACGCATCGCCCTGATCGGCGCCTCGGCCGACGTTACCAAGACAACGTCGCGGCCGCAGCGCTTCCTGCGCAAGCACGGCTTCGCCGGCGAGATCCTGCCGGTCAATCCCTCGCGCAGCGAGATTTTGGGCGAGAAGGCCTACAAGGATCTCGATGCGATCGCCGGCGACATCGATCACGCCTATATCCTGCTGAACGGCAAGGCCGCGGTCGACGCGCTGGCAGCCTGTGGCCGGCGCGGCGTGAAGGTGGCGTCGATCCTGGCCGGCGGCTTCGCTGATGCCGGCGCCGCAGGCGCCTCGATGCAGGACGATCTCGTGCGCATCGTGCGCGAGACAGGTGTGCGGCTGGTCGGGCCCAACAGCATCGGCACGGTCAGCACCGATCCGGCAGTCGCGCTGACCGCCAACGCCGCTTTCGCCGTCGACAAGCTCAGGGCCGGCTCGTGGGGCCTGGTGAGCCAGAGCGGCAGCCTGATCGGCGCCCTGCTGTCGCGCGCCGACGCCCGCGGCATCGGCTTCTCGCGCCTGATCTCGGTCGGCAACGAGGTCGATCTTGCGGTGGGCGAGATCGCCGATCTGCTGGTCGACGATCCGAAGACGAAGGCGATCCTGTTGTTCATGGAGACCTTGCGTGACGGCGATCGGCTGGCGCGCGCGGCACGGCGCGCCCATGCGGCGGGCAAGCCGGTGATCGCCTACAAGCTCGGCCGCTCCGACATCGGCCAAGAGCTCGCGAGATCGCACACCGGCGCCATCGCCGGCTCCGATGCGACCTTCGATGCCTTCTGCCGCCGTCACGGCATCGCCCGCGTGTCGATGTTCGAATCGCTGGTCGATGTGCCGGCCTTGCTGGTCGATCGGCCGCCAATCAAGGGCAGGCGCGTCGCCGTCGCCACCACGACGGGCGGCGGCGCCGCGATGGTGGTCGACAACATGGCGGTGGCGGGATTGGACATCGCCGATCCGCCGCAGGCGCTGGTCGACTGGCTGAAACCGCTCGGCATCGCGGCGGGTGAGGGCAAGCTGGTCGATCTCACCCTGGCCGGCGCCAAGCCCGAGATCGTCGCTGGCACCATCGAGCGCCTGTTGGCCGACGACGGCAACGATGCGGCGATCTTCGTCGTCGGCTCCTCGGCGCAGTTCAATCCCGAGCTGGCGGTCGAGCCGCTCTTGAAGTTCGCCAAGTCGGCCAAGCCGTTCGCCGTGGCGCTGACGCCGGCGGCCGACAAGTCGCTGGCGCTGCTGACGGCGGCCGGCGTGCCGGCCTTCCGCCATCCCGAATCCTGCGCCGAGGCGATGGCGGTGTGCCTGATGCGGCCGGCGCCGCAGCTGCTGCCGGCGCTCGCCGAACCGTCACGCCAGGCGCGCGATGCGCTCGAGGCCGGTCGCGTCAACGGCTTCGACGAGCGGCGTGCCGCTGATTTCTTCGGCGCGCTCGGCATGCCCATGGCGAAGGCGATGGCCGTGCCCGACGCCAAGCGCATTCCCTCCGCCGTCGCCGAAGTCGGTGCGCCGGTGGCGCTAAAGATCCTGTCGGCCGATATTGCGCACAAGACCGAGGCGGGCGGCGTCGCGCTCAACCTGCCGGACGGCCAGACGGCGGCAATGGCGGCGCGCGAGATCGAGAAGCGCGTCAGGGCGCACAGCCCGCTGGCCAGGCTCGACGGTTTCCTGATCCAGAAGATGGAACGCGGCCTCGCCGAGGTGATCCTGGGCTTCCGGCGCGATCCGCTGGTCGGCCCGACCATCACGGTGGGCCTGGGCGGCGTGCTGGCCGAGATCTACAAGGACGCGGCGACGCGTCTCGCGCCGGTAGACGAGGCCGAAGCGCGACAGATGATCGAGGAAGTGAAAGGTCTCGCCACGATCCGCGGCTATCGCAACCTGCCGCGCGGCGACGTCGCTGCGCTGGCCAAGGCAATCGCTGCCTTCTCCGCGCTGGCACACACTGCGTTTGCCGATGTGATGGAAGCCGAGATCAACCCGCTGCTGGTGAAGCGCGAGGGCGAAGGCGTCGTGGCCGTGGACGGGCTGGTGCTGCTGACGAAGTAGCTGTCATCCTGAGCGCAGCGAAGGATCTCATGCCGATTGCAAGCGGCGATGAGGTCCTTCGCTGCGCTCAGGACGACATCAGGCCACGCGGGTCTGCGCTGCGTCGAAGAGCTGGCGGAAATCGTCGAGCACGAAGTACGTGCTCTGCAGCTTGTCGATCACATAGGGTCGATGCATCACCGTCGCCGCTTCGAACGGCAGGTGCTCGACAGCCGTGCTTTCGATTGCGTGCTTCACCTCGGCTGACGAGGAGAGAATGCCCGCGCCGTAGATCTTCAGGCCCTTGGGCGTGCGGATCAGGCCGAACTCGACCGTGTACCAGTAGAGGCGCGCCAGCAGGTCGATCTTGGCGCCGGCCTCCATGGCGCGCTGGCCGTACATCTGCATGTAGTCGGCGAACACCGGATTGCTGAGCAACGGCACGTGGCCGAAGAAATCGTGGAACAGGTCGGGCTCGACCAGATAGTCGATCTCGGCGCGGGTGCGGATCCACACGGTCACCGGAAATCGCCGGTGCGCCAGATGATCGTAGAACGCCGCATCGGGAATGAGTCCCGGTACGCCAACGATGCGCCAGCCGGTCAGCTTTTCGAGACGGGCGTTCACCGCAGCGAAGTCGGGAATGGTGTCGCCGATGCCGAGCGCCTCGAGCCCCTGCAGGAACTCCTCGCAGGCGTGCGCCTTGGCAAGCGCGGTCTGCCGCTCGACCAGCAGCCGCCACACCGCCTGGTTTTCGGCCGAGTAGTCGGCGGCATGCTGCGGCACCGTCCAGTCGGACGCCATGCTGGTGTAGTCGCCGCGAAGGGTCTCCAGAGGAGCAAGGTTCATGGGGAGAATATGGGGGCGGGGGCCGTAGTGAATCCCAGCGAAGTTGGGCTGTTGCCGTCCCTGGATTGGCGATATCATCCTCATATTGGTCTCTTTTTAGAGAAAATATCCATGTTCGAGCTGGATGACATAGATAAACGCATCGTCGAGACCTTGCAGGCCGATGGCCGTCTCAGCATCGTCGACCTCGCGGATCGTGTCGGGCTGTCGCCGACGCCCTGCCAGCGCCGCGTGAAGCGCCTGGAAGATGAGGGTGTGATCGCCCGCTACGCCGCACTGGTGTCGCCGCCAGCCGTGGGGCTCGGCCTGCAGGCCTTGGTGCAGGTGACGCTCGATGATCACTCCGAAAAGGTCGTCGAGGCCTTTGAGGCCGAGATCCGCGCTCGCCCCGAAGTGATCGCCTGCTACGCCGTGACCGGCGACATGGATTTCCTGCTGCATGTGCTGGCAACCGACCTGCAGAGCTTCAGCGACTTCGCGCTGAAGGCGCTGCTGCGCATGCCCGGCGTCCGCGGCACGCGCTCGTCCTTCGTCATGCAGGCGGTGAAGAGCGATCTCGCCTGGGCGCCGTCGCCTCAGGTGTCCCCCAAGACGCGTAAATAAAGCGGCCGATCGATATTGCCGCCGCTCAGCACCAGCCCGACGCGCTTGCCGGCCATGCGCCCGCGCTCCTGTATCAGGGCGGCGAGCGAGGCGGCACCCGCGCCTTCCGTTAGCTGGTGCGTGTCCTCGTAGTAGGCGCGCATGGCCTGGCCGATCTCCGCATCGCTCACCTGAACGATGCGATCGGCGCCCTTCAGGATCACGCTGAGCGCTTCGGCATCGGGCCCGCGTACCGCCATGCCGTCGGCCATGGTGTTGGCGCTGTTGGTCGGCACGACCCTGCCGGCGGTGAAGGAGAGGGCATAGGCCGGCGCCTCAGTCGACACCACGCCCACCACCTTTGTCGTGGGGCTCAACGCATCGCGCATGGCGATCACGCCGCAGATGCCCGAGCCCAGCCCGATCGGCACATACACGGTGTCGAGCGGCGGCGCGGCACGAAACAGCTCCAGCGCATAGGTCGCCACGCCGCACACCAGGTCGCGATGAAACGACGGCACCATGGAGAGGCCGCGCTCCTTCGCCAGGTGCAGCGCGGCATCGCGCGCGGCATCGAAATCGTGCCCGGCTTCGACCAGCTCGGCGCCGAACGCGCGCATCGCCGCGTTCTTCTCGGTCGAATTGCCCTGCGGGACGACGATGGTTGCACCAACGCCTGCCCTGGCTGCAGCCACGGCGATGCTCTGGCCGTGATTGCCTCGCGTGGCGCTGATCACGCCCTTGAGGCCAGGCTCGGCCTCTTTGAGGCGGTGCATGTAGACCAGGCCGCCGCGCACCTTGAAGGCGCCGATCGGCGTGTGGTTCTCGTGCTTCACCCATACCTCGCAGCCGGTGCGCTTGGCGAGCAGCGGCCAGGCGTACTGTGGCGTGGGCGGCATGGCGGCATAGACGACCGGCTGGGCGTCCTCGACTTCCTGCAGAGACAACATGCCGGCACTTTGGGCTAAGATGCCCTGATGTCCAACTGGGCCGTCCAACTGGCCTTCCAACCGGAGTAGCTGATGCCTGTCCTGCCGCGTTCGCTTGAGATCCAGGGCGAGATTGCCTCCATCCGTCGTGACATTCACGCCCATCCCGAGCTCGCCTACGAAGAGACGCGGACCTCGGACATCGTCGCCGCCAAGCTCACCGAATGGGGCCTCGAGGTGACGCGCGGGCTCGGCAAGACGGGCGTGATCGGAACCCTGCGCAAGGGCAACTCGTTGAAGTCCATTGGTCTTCGCGCCGACATGGATGCGCTGCCGATGGACGAAGCCAACGATTTCGAGCACCGCTCGCAGAACGCCGGACGCATGCACGCCTGCGGTCATGACGGCCACACCGCGATGCTGCTGGGCGCCGCCAAGATGCTGAGCGAGAAGCGCGACTTCGAGGGCGCGGTGCACTTCATCTTCCAGCCGGCCGAGGAGGGCGGCGGCGGCGCCAAGGCCATGATCGAGGACGGCCTGTTCGAAAAGTTCCCCTGCGATGCGGTGTTCGCCATCCACAACAAGCCGGGCGTGCCGCTCGGCCACATCGTCACCAAGCCCGGCCCGCTGCTGGCGGCGGCCGATCGCTGGGACATCCGCATCACCGGCAAGGGCGGGCACGCCGCGCACCCGCATCTCGCCGTCGATCCGCTGGTGGTCGGTGCCAATATCGTGCTCGCCCTGCAGACCATCGTCAGCCGCAACGTCGATCCTCACGATGCCGCGGTCGTCACCGTGGGCTTCTTCAAGGCGGGCTCGGCCTACAACGTCATCCCGGCCGACGTGCATATCGGCGGCACCACCCGCACCACGACGCCGGCCAACCGAGAGCTGGTGAAGCGCCGCATCGAGGAGATCTGCCGCGGCGCCGAGCAGATGCACGGCGTGACGATCGAGCTCGAGCATCGCCCGGGCTATCCGCCGACGGTGAACAACGAGGAGCGCGTGCGCTTTGCCCTGGAGGTGGCGGCGGGCGTGTGCGGCGACCACGGGGTGAGCGACAAGGCGCGGCCCAGCATGGGCGCGGAGGATTTCTCCTACATGCTGGAGAAGGTGCCGGGCGCCATGGTGATGCTGGGCAACGGCGGCTCTGCCAGCCTTCACAATCCGCGATTCGATTTCAACGACATGGCGATCCCATTCGGCGTCAGCTTCTTCGTAAACACCGTCGAGCGGTTCCTGGAGAAGCGTCCGGCCTGACCGATGAGCCCTTCTGTCATCCTGAGCGAAGCGAAGGATCTCATGCCGGTGGCAAGCGGCGATGAGGTCCTTCGCTACGCTCAGGACGACAGGGTGGGCTGGAGCCTCTGACGGGCTCCCATGGAATTCTTCCGCGTCTACGGTCGGGTCATCGGGCTGCTGCGGGCCGAGCGCAAGCTTGCGATCACGCTGGCGCTGGCCAACGTCGCGGTGGCGGCGCTGCAGTTCTATGAGCCGGTGCTGTTCGGCAGGGTCGTCGACCTTCTAAGCAATGCGCGGGACAAGCCGGTCGACGTGCTGTGGCAGCAGGCGACCCAGCTTCTGATCCTCTGGGCCGCGGTCGGCATCGGCGGCATCATGGCCAACATCATCGTCTCCCTGCAGGCCGACCGCATGGCCCATCGCCGGCGGCTCGGCGCCATGGCGACCTTCTTCGAGCACGTGCTGGTGCTGCCCTTCGCCTTCCATCACAGCCAGCATTCGGGGCGTTTGCTCAAAGTGATGCTGACCGGCGTCGACCATCTGTTCGGCATCTGGCTGTCGTTCTTCCGCGACAGCTTTGCGACCCTGGTGGCGCTGTTCGTCATGCTGCCGCTCAGCCTGTTCATGAACTGGCGCCTCGGCTCGCTGCTGATCGTGCTGATCATCTTCTTCGCCATCGCCAACGCCTGGGTGGTGAGCCGGACCGATCGGCTGCAGCGCGAGGTCGAGGATCGCCACAGCGAGCTCGCCAGCCGCGCCGGCGACGCGCTGGGCAACATCCACCTGATCCAGAGCTTCGTGCGGCTGGCGGCCGAGACCGGCGAGTTGAACCGCATCATCCGCGAAACCCTGGCGGTGCAGTATCCGGTTTTGAACTACTGGGCGTTGCTGTCGGTCATGACCCGCGCCGCCTCGAGCATCACCGTGATCCTGATCTTCGTGCTGGGCACCTGGCTCTTCACCCAGGGCCAGGCGAGCGTCGGCGAGATCGTGAGCTTCATGGGCTTTGCCACCATGCTGATCAGCCGCCTCGACACGGCCTCGGGCTTCATCAGCCGCGTCTTCTTCCAGATGCCGGCGCTGACCGATTTCTTCCGCGTGCTCGATTCGCAGTCGACCGTGCCCGACAATCCTCATGGCAGGGATATCGGCCGCGCCAAGGGCGACGTCGAGTTCGACGACGTGAACTTCTCCTATGACGGCCTGCGGCCGGCCCTGGTGCATCTCTCGCTGAAGGTGACGGCGGGCCAGACGGTGGCGTTCGTCGGCCCGACCGGCGCGGGCAAGAGCACAGCGCTGTCGTTGCTGCATCGCATGTGGGACCCGCAGTCAGGGGTGATCCGCATCGACGGCATCGACCATCGCGACATCAAGCTCGAGTCGCTCCGGCGCAATATCGGCGTGGTGTTCCAGGACAGCACCATGTTCTACCGCTCCATCGCCGACAACCTGCGCATCGGCAAGCCCGACGCCACGCGGGCCGAGCTCGAGGAGGCGGCGAAGCTCGCCGAGGCGCACGACTTCATCATGCGCCAGCCCAACGGCTACGACACGATGGTGGGTGAGCGCGGCACCACGCTCTCGGGCGGCGAGCGCCAGCGGCTCGCGATCGCCCGCGCGCTGCTCAAGAACCCGCCGATCCTGATCCTTGACGAGGCCACCAGCGCCCTCGATTCGGTGACCGAGGCGCGCATCCAGAAGGCGCTGAAGGTGTTGATGCAGGGCCGCACCACCTTCATCATCGCCCATCGCCTGTCGACCATCCGCGACGCCGACCGCGTCGTGGTCTTCGAGCACGGACGGGTGGTCGAGCAGGGCAACTACCAGGCGCTGGTCGGGCAGGGCGGCGCCTTTGCCCGGCTCGTCGCCACCCAGCAGGCGGGAATCGAGGCAGCATGAGAGGGAGCGACAAAATGAGAGCCACCTGTCGTCTCGCAGTGGGGGTTTTTCTGCTTTGTATGGTTGCCGGCGTTTCGTCGGCGAACGCCGCATCCTTTGAAAAAGGATGCACTTGCCCGTCCGGCACGAGGCCTGTGAAGAGCACGGTCACCTGCACGCAAGGGGAGACACGTTCGGGCGAGCGCCCGATCGTCTGCGAACCGTGTGAGTGCGTCAGGATAAGGCCGGAGTGACAGGATGCCCGCTTTGGAGCCCCAACCCGCGGGCAAGCCACGCCTCTATCACGCGCTGTCCTCCTACTATTCGATGATCGCGCGTCTTGCGCTCATCGAAAGCGGCGTCGCCTACGACTCGGTCGTGATGGATATTCATCTCAAGATGGCCCAGCAGGAGCCGGACTATGTGCGGCTCAACCCGAACATGACCGTGCCGACGCTGGTGCTGCCGGACCGTTTTCTCGACCAGAGCCGGGACATTGCCGAATACGCGCTCGGCGTCAGCGATGCGACGCTCGATGGCGACACGAAGGCCTGGCTCGACCTGCACTACGGCTATCCGATCGAGGAACTGACCTTCGGCGGTCTGCTTGCCCGCAATGCGCTGGCCCGACGCATGATCCCCAAGCGGCTCGAGGCGGCCCGCCGGCGTCTGCTCGAGCGTGCCAAGCAAAATCCCGACCTTGCCAAGGTCTACGAGGCGCGCGCGGCCGTCTTTGCCGGGCGCATCCGCACCTTCGACCCCGCGTCCGTCGTACGGCTGGCAGAGAAGCGTCGCGCCGATGCCATCGGCTTCATGGATCGGCTTGAGCAGACGCTTGGCGACGGCCGCGCCGTTCTCGTGCCGCCGGCCTATGGCGTTGCCGACGTTGTCTGGACCGTGTTCCTCGCGCGCATGGAATTCGTCGGCATGACCGCCGAGATTCAGAAACGGCCGGCGCTTGCGCGTTATTGGCGGGCCATGCAGGCGCGGCCGAGCTTCGGCCCGGCCGATATCTGGACAAAATTGCATGTCTTTCGCCTGATCGGCGGGATGCTGGGGCTGGCATAGAATCTGCCTGATATCCCCTTGGCGGATGGTTGCTCACCGCCTAAGAGTCGGCGAACGGGGAACTCGGACAGGGGCCAAGAAACATGAACAGGTTCGCGAAATGGCTGGGCGGCGCCGTGGCCGCGGCCGTGGCGTTGGCCGGCCTGCCGGCCAGCGCTCAGACGCCCGTAAAATTCACCCTCGATTGGGTCTTCCAGGGCCCGACCTCGCCGTTCCTGGTGGCGCTGGAGAAGGGCTACTACAAGGCCGAAGGCCTCGACGTCACGATGGATCCGGGCCAGGGCTCGGCCGGCGCCGTGCAGCGCGTCGCCACCGGCGCCTACCAGATCGGCTTCGCCGACGTGAACGCCACCATCGAGTACAACGCCAAGAATCCCGGCAAGGAAGTGATGTGCGTCTTCATGGCGTACGACCACGCGCCGTTCGGCGTCTACGCGCTGAAGAAGAGCGGCATCAAGACGCCGAAGGACCTCGAGGGCAAGAAGCTCGGCGCGCCGGTGTTCGATGCCTCCTTCCGGCTGTTCCCGGCCTTCGCCAAGATCAACGGCATCACCAAGTGGGAGCACGTCAACCTCACCCCGCAGCTGCGCGAGCAGAGCCTGGTGCAGGGCACGGTCGACTTCATCTCGGGGCACTACTTCTCCTCGATTCTCGACCTCGAGGCGCGCGGCGTGAAGTTCGACGACATCGTCGCCATGCGCTACGTCGACTACGGCATGGACGTCTATGCCAACGGCATCGTGGTTTCGGCCGACATGGCCAAGGACGAGAAGGCGGTGAAGGGGTTCATCGTCGCCACGCTGAAGGGCTGGAAGGACGTCATCGCCAACCCCAAGGTCGGCATCGCCGCCGCCAAGAAACGCGATCCGCTGATCGACGAGGCGCTCGAGATGCGCCGGCTGATGATGTCGCTCGAGCAGAACGTGCTCACGCCTTACGTCAAGGCCAACGGCATGGGCGACGTCCAGCCCGAGCGTTTCGCGAAGTCGGTAAAGCTCGTCTCGGAGGCCTTCGGCCTGCCAACGGCGCCGGCGCCCGACAAGGTCTTCACCGGCAAGTACCTGCCGCCCAAGGCCGACCGCATGGTCACCAAGTAGACCGTGGCGCACCCTTCGAGACGCGAGCTGCGCTCGCTCCTCAGGGTGAGGGGAGTCCGCAATGAGAGTTGACCTCATCCTGAGGAGCCCGACGAAGTCGGGCGTCTCGAAGGATGGGCCAGAGTCGGGGTGCTGATGGCCTTCGTCGATCTCAAAGGCGTCAGTCTCACCTACCGGCTGGGCAAGGAAACGACCCTCGCCCTTGCCGATGCGACGCTCAGCATCGACAAGGGCGAGTTCATCGCCGTGGTCGGGCCGTCAGGTTGCGGCAAGTCGACCATCATGAAGCTGGTGACCGGGCTTCTGCCGCCGTCGTCCGGCGAGGTCCGTGTGTCCGGCGCGGTCGTGAAGGGCCCGATCAAGGGCGTCGGCATGGCCTTCCAGAACCCGACCTTGATGCCCTGGCGCAGCACCATGGACAACATCCTGCTGCCCATGGAGGTGGTCGAGCCGCACAAGCGCCGCTTCCGGAGCAACCGCGCCGAGTACGAGGAGCGGGCGATGGCGCTCCTGAAGACGGTGGGCCTCAGCGACTTCGCGCGCCGCTATCCCTGGCAGCTGTCCGGTGGCATGCAGCAGCGCTCCAATCTCTGCCGGGCGCTGATCCACGAGCCCGAGCTCCTGATGCTCGACGAGCCGTTCGGCGCCCTCGACGCCTTCACGCGCGAGGAGCTGTGGGGCGTCATGCAGGCGCTGTGGCTGGAGAAGCGCTTCACCGGCGTGCTGGTGACCCACGACCTGCGCGAGGCGGTCTTCCTCGCCGACACCGTCTACGTCATGAGCAAGCGGCCCGGCCGCATCGTGCTCACCCGCAAGATAGACATCCCGCGGCCGCGCTCGCTCGCCACGACCTTCGAGCCGCATTTCGTCGACATCGTGCATGAGCTGCGCGACCGCATCTCGCAGGAGCACGCATGACCGACCTGCGTCGCGAGGCGCTGAAGCATGCCATGCCGTGGCTCGCCACGGCGGTGCTGCTGGTCATCTGGGAGATCGCCTGCATCGTCTTCGACGTCCCCGAGATCATCCTGCCCAGGCCCAGCAAGATCTTCACAGTGTTCGTCGCCCGCTTCGACATCCTGATGGCCTATTGCTGGGACACGCTGTGGACCACCGTGATCGGCTTCCTGCTGGCGATCGCGGGCGGCCTGTTGATGGGCCTGGCGATCGGCGCCTCACCGTTCATCTACTCGGGCCTCTATCCGCTGCTGATCGCCTTCAACGCCATCCCCAAGGTGGCGCTGGTGCCAATCCTGATGATCTGGGTGGGCGTGGGCTCGCTGCCAGCGGTCATCACCGCCTTCGTCATCAGCTTCTTCCCCATCGTGGTGAATGTCGCGACCGGGCTTGCCACCATCGAGCCCGAGATGCGCGACGTGCTGCGCAGCCTCGGCGCCACGCGCACCGAGATCCTGACCAAGGTCGGCATTCCGCGGGCGATGCCCTATCTCTTCGCCAGCCTCAAGGTCGCGATCACGCTCGCCTTCATCGGCTCGGTGATCTCCGAGACGGTGGGCGGCAACAACGGCATCGGCTTCCTGATGCTGTCGGCCAGTGCGCGCAACGACGCGCCGACGACCTTCGCCGGCCTGTTCGCCATCGCCATCATGGGCGTGCTGATGTACGCGATCTGCGCTTTGGTCGAGAAGCGCATGACGCGCTGGGCGTTCAGGGGCGAGATCGTCGGCTAGCCCGAAAAAGGACTATTGGTTTTCGGGCGCAGACGTTTAGTGTCGTGGCAGGTTGCAGTGCGGTCAGCGGGCCCAACCGTGCAGGTCGTCGTGGATGTCTTTCGATAGAGTTGTGCTGGACTCTGCTGGGCGCATCGGCGCCCTTGCGCGCCTGTTCAAGGCATTCGTGGCGGGCGTCTGCGGCACGCTCCTGGTCTGGGCGTTCTTCAACGACAACCTCGCTGCGACGCCCGGCCTGGAATGGCTTCCCCGCATAAGGCTGCGGATGGAGTTCAACTCCATTCCCTTCATGCTGCTGTTCGTCCCTTGTACCTTCGCGCTCTACGCGATCGCACGAGGCTCCAGGGCGGCCAATTG
Organism: Reyranella sp.; assembly: GCA_016780605.1. Lineage (GTDB taxonomy): Bacteria > Pseudomonadota > Alphaproteobacteria > Reyranellales > Reyranellaceae > Reyranella. The sequence goes on along the minus strand of JADHLS010000029.1, from coordinate 1,488 downwards.
GGTGCTGGCGCTGGCGAGCCTGGGAATCTATGCCACCGTCGGCGCGATCTACCTCGTCCCGCTGCTCTTCACCTGCCTGTTCGACTATGTCATCGGCGCCTACCTTGCCCGTTCTCTGGATGGTCGGGCGCGAAAGTCGGCGTTCGTGCTAAGCCTTGTCGTCCAGCTGACCCTGCTGTGCGTGTTCAAGTACGCGGGATGGCTGAGCAGCGAGATCAACAACGCAGCCGCCGCGCTGGGCTTCGGGCTGGTCGTCACGCAGCTCGCCCTGCCGCTGCCGCCCGGCATTTCGTTCTACACCTTCCACACCATCAGCTACACGGCCGACATCTATCAACGGAAGTTCAAGCCCACCGGCAGCCTCGTCGACTACGTGACGTTCGTCGGCTTCTTTCCCCAGCTGATCGCCGGTCCGATCGCCCGTGCCTCCGAGCTGTTGCCGCAGATCGTCCGGCGCCGGCCGGCCGTGTCTGCCGAGGAATGCGAGCGCGCCTTCACCCTGATCGCCTGGGGCCTGTTCAAGAAGATGTGCCTGGCCGACAACCTCGGGCTGATCGTCAGCCAGGCCGGAGCGGCGGCGGCGCAGCAGGGCGGCGGCGGTCTCGGCTGGATCTACATGTATGCGTTCGCCGGCCAGATCTATTGCGACTTCTCGGCCTATACCGACATAGCGCGCGGGCTGGCCAAGCTGTTCGGCATCGAGCTCACCCGCAACTTCCTCACGCCCTACCTGTCGCGGTCGCCTTCCGACTTCTGGCAGCGTTGGCACATCTCCCTGTCGCGCTGGCTGCGCGACTATCTCTACATTCCGCTCGGTGGCAACCAGCATGGCCGGCTGACCACCCTGCGCAATCTCGCCATCACGATGTTCCTCGGCGGTCTCTGGCACGGCGCGGGCTTCGGCTTCATCGTCTGGGGCCTCTATCACGGGCTGCTTCTCGTTCTGTACCGGCTGCTGCCGATCGACGAGCTGCTGCGCCAGCGCTTCGGGCGAACCGGCTCGCTGCTCGCCATCGCCCTGATGTTCAACCTGGTCTGCGTCGGCTGGATCTTCTTTCGGGCGACGCCCGCCGAGCTCTGGCCGATCCTGTCGTCGCTCGCGACCCTGCCCGCGATCGACAGTCTGCTGTGGGGGTTGGTCCTGTTCGGCCTGCCGGTGGTGGTGACCGATCTCGTCGCCTACCGTCACGGCGTCGAATTCGTCGATCTGCTGGACCGCCTCTCGTGGCAGGTCCGCGCCCTTCTCTATGTCGCCCTGTTCTACGCGGTCGTGTTCTTCGCCGCGAGGTCGCAGAATGAATTCATATATTTCCAGTTTTAAGGCCTTGATCGCCGCACTGGCGATCATCGGGACGATCGAGGTCAGCTATGCCGCGCTGGCGCCGTCCTCGCCGGTCGAACGCTCCGGCTACCTGAACTGGAACTTCAACTCCGTCGAGCTGTTCCACAAGATCGTCATTCGCGAGAAGTTGCTGAGTGCATTGCGCG
>JADHLS010000028.1 GCA_016780605.1 Reyranella sp. | reverse complement strand
GTGCTGGCCGCGGTGCGCGTGGCATGGCCGACGAAATAGACGCTGTTCGATGCGCTCATCGCGGTCTGCCGGAGCGGCGTCCAGTGCGGATCGCGGGCGAGCTCGTCCTCGCGCTGCTGGGTGGTGGTGAAAGCATCGTCGGTGGAGCTGAGCGGCATCTCCGGCCACTCAGTCACGCCGAAGCTCATGATGTCGGGCGCGGTGCCCAGGATGTCGCGCACCATGACGGCATGGCTGGTGGTCAGGCCGGTGCCCATCTCGTTGCCGCCCTGGCGCAACGAGAGCTTGCCCGACGGTGACATATCGAGCGTGGCGATGGCCGCCTCGCCGCCCGAGCCGTAGTCCTTCTGGACGCAGGCGAAGCCCACGCCGTAGCGCTTGCCGGGATTGGCGGTCTCGTAGGCGCGCTTGGCCTTATCGCGTTCGCGCCACAGCGGATGCCGGGCGGCGCGCTGCAGCAGCTCGTCGGTGCGGAGGGCACCGGCGGGCACCGCGCCCTGGGAGTTGCGCATGCCCGAGAGCAGGGCGTTTTTCCGTCTGAGCTCGATGGCGTCGACCGACAGCAGAACGGCGATCTCGTCGACCAGCATCTCGGTCGCGGTCATGGTCTGCAGCGTGCCATAGCCGCGGGTCGAGCCGGCATCGACGGCGCGCGAGGCGCGCGCTTCGACGGAGAAATCGCTGTTGGGCAGGTAGTAGACACTCTGGCCGGCGGCAGCGCCGACGCCGCCGACCTCGGGCGAGAAGTTCCGCCGGCCGCCGCCGTCGACCCGGTAGGCGCCCTTCATGACGCGAAAGCGCTGGGTGGCGCGATCGACGACAAGCGTCAGGTCGCTCCAGAAGGCATGCCGCTTCATGCCGAGCTGGAACTGCTGGTAGCGATCGTTTGCCAGGCGCACCGGGCGACCGTCGCCGTACAGGCCCGCCATGACGACGAAGTAGGGGAAGATCGAATGGTCCTTGGTGCCGTAGCCCACCGTGTAGCCGATCGACAGGTCGATCGACGTCACGGCGATGCGCGACGGCTTGGCCATCGTGGCCGTGCCGACCGCGACCTCGTAGGGCGACTGGGTCGCCATCATCAGCCGCAGCGCCCCGCTCGACGGATCGAACCAGGCGAGGCCATTGTCGGCCTCCATCGCCGAGGCGTCGATCGACTGCGAGAAGTAGGAGCGGCGCACCACTAGCGATTCGGCGGCGGAGGAATCGGCGGCGGCAATCATGCGGTCGATCTCGCCGGCCGCCCACATCGCCTGCTGGGCCGCATCACCGGACTTGTCGGCCGCCGGCCAGGCGACCTGGTCGCCCTTGAAGCCGGCATAGACGGTGGTCCCGGTCATCGGCGCATAGACGTCCGGCGCGTCGGGCGTCGCACCGGCGATACGCACGAAGCGGACGGCGCCGTAGTTCGCCGGCGTCGCATAGCCCGACGCCGCGCCCCAGCGCACGACGCCGTCGGCGAAGCGCAGCTTGCGGCGGGCCGCATCGAAGCGGGCGAAGTCTCGATAGATCAGCAGGGCCACCGGCTGGCCGAGCAGCCGCGGGGTCTCGCCCGGCGGCACCAGGAAGACGTCGCCGTAGAAGCCTGGCGGGCCGATCACGCCACCCGACGGTGGCCTGAGACCGTCCTTCAGCAGCTCGTCGCCAAGGACAAGGCGGTCAGGCCTGAGGTCCTCGCCCAGCAGCGAGAGATCGACGCCGGCGAACGCCGCGTCTGCCCGGGTGGCGTGCAGCAGGAAGGCGTGGCTCTGGTCCTTGGGCCAGCCCGGCAGGTCACGCGCGCGGTAATCTCGGGTGAAGGTCTTGGCGCCGGTGACCTTGGCCACGGCATCGGTGCGGAAGCGGGCCTTGCCGTCGGGCGCGATCCACGAGGCGAGCTGCGAATGCGGATCGTCGAGGATCGCTGCCCGCGCGCCATCCGCGACCAGGCCGATCCTGAAGGCTATGCCCGATGCAACGCCCGCCCGCACGAACCCACGGCGCGATACCGCCTTGTTCATCCGCCCCCAACACCGTCCCCAACATCGTCCCCGGCGCCAGCCTATCACCGCCTCTCCCGGGGCAACAGGCTTGCCGACGTCAGCGCGGGCAGTTCGGCGGCTCGCGCATCTGCAGCGCTTGCAGGTGCGCTGCCACGGTGATGGGGCCGGCATCGACGACGACGCGGTCGAGGATCCCGGTGTCGAAGAGGCGAAGGCGCAGCGAGAGGATGGGCTTGCCGTCGGGCTGGCCGGCACGGGTGACGCTCAGGGTCACGGGCCAGGATTGCGCTCCGGCGACGTCCACCGCCTGTTGCGACGGGGGCGTCGGATCGCGGGCGCCGTTGCTGGTCCGCTTGACGTCGATCAGGAAGGCAGCACCCGCCGCCTCGGCGCCGAACAGCAGCACCGGGAACGACTCGCTGCCTTTGGCGAGCCGCTTGATCGCGTAGTTCACCGCGGCGACGGGCATCAGGGTGAGCGGCGGCAAGGTCGACCGGTCGGTGCCGTTCGGTGTCGCCACCTCGACCTTCCATGCACTGTCATCCCCCACACCATTATCCCGATGGGCCGTGCCGCGCACCTCGCTTTCGCTGCCGTTGATGGCCTGGACGGCGCGCCAGGTGAAGGCCGCGCCGTCGCGGCGCTCGTCGCCTTCCATGCGCGAGGCAATGGCGACCTTGAGCGTGGGGGTGAGCGAGAACTCGACGGTGATGTCGCGACGGATGTGCCAGCCGGCGCAATCGAGCGTAACGTCCTGCACCGCGCTGCCGATGCGCGTCGCGTTGAGCGCGGTGCCGAGCCGCAGGGAATACTCGGCGTGATGGGGCCGCATCTCGGCGCGAGCGACAGCGGGAACCAGGAGCGCCGCGACCACGAGAAGTGCGGCGACCGACCTCACCGCGCCACCTTCGGTGGCTGCGCCAGCAACGCCGGCCGGAACAGCAGGGTGACCAGGATCTCCCAGCCCAGCGAGATCATCAGCAGGCGGCCCATGCTCGCAGTGCCTGGATGGTTCGAGAGCCAAAGGGCGCCGAACGCCGTCGCCGTGGTGAGCGCACTGAACAGCACGGCGCGCATCAGGCTCGACTGCAGGGGCGCCGTCTCGCCGGCGCGCCAGGCCATGACGAAGTAGATGTTGAAGGCGACGCCGACGCCGAACAGTAGCGGCAGCGCGATGATGTTGGCGAAGTTGAGCGGCAGGTCGAGCACGGCGGTGCTGGCGAAGGTCAAGAGTCCGCTCAGCAGCACCGGCAACATGGTGAGCACGACGTCGGCCACACGGCGCAGCGCCACCGCCAGGATCACGGTGATGGCGAGGAAGGAATAGACGCCGGCCTGCAGGAAGGACCTCACGATGGCGTCGCCCGCCGCGCGGATCGAGATCGGCACGCCAGTCGCGTCGGGCGTCACCTTCTGGACGGCCTGGGCGAACAGCCACATGCCGTCATCGGTATCGAACTGCGGCTTGGGGAAGACCTGAATGCGGGCGCGGCCGTCCTTGCCGATCCAGTCGCCGGTGATGTCGGCCGGCAGCGAGTAGAGGGTGACCGGCCCCGCCTGCAGAAGCGCGCGAACGCGGTCGAGCATGACGCCGAGCGGCAGCACGACCGCACTCGCGGCCGTGGCGCGGACGAGCGGCATCGCCTGCTGCAGGCGATCGAGAGCCTTGGCCAGGCGCAGCGCCGCCTGTGCGGCGGGGTCGGACCCTTCGCCAGCCTGGGTGAGCGCGCTGGCCGTCGAGGCCATGGTCTGGCGCAATTCCTCGTCCGACGGCGCCGGCGCGGGCTGAGCGGCGAGGGCGGGTCCCAGGCGCTCGGCGGCGGTCTTTATGACCGCGAGCTTCTCCGGCTGTCCGGTGGGAACGAAGCTCTGCAGCGTGACGGTGCGCGAGACTTCGGGCAGGGCGGCGAGCTTCGTAGCGATGGGCTGGGCCGCGGCGAGCGAGGGTGCGAGCACGTTCAGCGTGTTGGGCGTCCAGTCGGGATCGGACGCCAGGTCGCGCAGCGTCGCCATCGATTCGACGCGCGGGCTCTTGAGGTGCAGCGGATTGAAATCGAAGCGTGCCCAGTGCAGCGCCACGATCGAGGCGATGGCCACGACCAGCCCGGCCGCCAGCACGGCCGTGCGATGGCGCGCGAGGAAGGCCTCGACCGGCGCCAGGGCGGCAAAGCCCACCTCCTCGAACCGACCCGCCGGCGCCCGGACGAGGCGCAGCAGGGCCGGCAGCAGGGTGACGCTGAGCAGGAAGGCGACGGCCATGCCGAGGCCGGCGATCAGGCCGAGCTCGGCCACGCCGACATACTCGGTCGGCAGGAAGGCGAGGAAGCCGACGCCGATGGCGGTGGCCGCGAGCAGCAGCGGCCGCCCGACGCCGCCGCCGGCCGCGACCAGGGCTTCCTCGAGACCGGGCTGGAAGCGGCGCTCGGCGAGGAAGCGCACGCTGAACTGGATGCTGAAATCGATGCCGAGCCCGACGAACAGCGGGATGAAGGCAACCGAGATCAGGTTGAAGCGGCCGGTCACCCACAGGCCCAATCCCGTCGTCATGATCAGGCCAAGGAACGCCGTCAGCAGGATCGCGGTCACGACGCGACCCGAATGGACCGCCCACCACAGGATGCCGAGCAGCGCCGCCACCATCGCGGCGGCCACCAGCTCCCAATCCTCGGCCAACGAGGCGAACTCCTCGTCGCTGAGCGGCACCGGACCGGTAAGACGGACGCGCACGCCATGCAGCGGATCGAGGTCGAGCGAGCGGGCGATCGAGCGGATGGCATTGCTCGCCATCTCGCCGGGCTGCAGGGCGGCGTAGTCCATCACCGGCTGGACGACGAGGATGCTGCGCGTCTTGGGCTTGGCCGATGCTCCCGCCATAAGGTCCTGCCACGAGAAGTACGCAGGCTCGCCCGCCGCCACCTTCTCGAAGGTGTCGGCAAGCGCCGTCATCAGCGGCTGGATGTCGGCGAGCTTGGCCTGGCCGTACTGGACACCCTGCAAGGTGGTCGCGACGGTGGTGAGCACGCCGCGCAGCGTGGGATCGGCGGCGAGCGAGGTCAGCAGGAACTGCGAGCGCATCAGGCCATCGACGCTCGCCTGCACCTCGGGCAGGGGCAGGAACAGGAGCCCGTTGCGGTCGAAGAACGGACCGCCGTCGGGACGCCGCACGCTGCGGAAGAGCTCGGGCTTGCGCGCGAGCGCCGCCGACAGCCTGGTGGCGGCGTCCTCGGTGAGCTCGGGCGTCGCGCCGTCGATCACCACGATGGTGAGCCCCCGCAGCGACGGGAACGTGTCCTCGAAGGCGAGCTCGCGCTTGCGCCAGTCGTCGCGACTCGAGATCAGCTGGGTCGTGTCGGTGGTCATGGCGAAGTGACCGGCCGAATAGACCAGCGCCATCGCGGTGAGCGCGATGGCGAGAAGCAGGACGATCAGTGGATGGCGCGCACTTGCCGTAACGAAGGCCGCGACGACGCGGCCAATTCCCGACGCCATCCCCTCAGCTCGTGTGCGCCAGCGACGGCTTGCGCAGCCTGTCGTGCTCCCGGCCCAGGGCTTCCAGCATGGCGGCGACGATCTGCGGAGCGTTGAGGCCGGCCTCGTCGTACTGCTTGGGCTGCGTGTTGTGATCGATCAGGCGGTCGGGCAGCGCCAGCGGCCGGAACTTCAGCCCGCCATCGAGCAAGCCGCGCCAGGCAAGGTGCTGCATCACCATCGAGCCGAAGCCGCCGGCCGCCCCCTCCTCGACCGTGAGCAGCACCGCGTGCTCGCGCGCCAGGCGCTCGATGAGCGCGGTGTCGAGCGGCTTGGCGAAGCGCGCGTCGGCCACCGTGCAGGAGAGGCCGCGGGTGGCAAGATCGTCGGCGGCCAGCAGGCATTCCTTGAGGCGCGTGCCGTAGGACAGGATCGCCACGCCCGTACCCTCGCGCACGACACGGCCGCGCCCGATCTCGAGCGGCGTGCCGCGCGCCGGCAGCGCCAGCCCCTGGCCTTCGCCGCGCGGATAGCGGAAGGCGGAAGGCCTGTCGTCGATCGCCGCCGCCGTCGCCACCATGTGCATCAGCTCAAGCTCGTCGGCCGCCGCCATCAGCACCATGCTGGGCAGGCAGCCGAGATAGGCGATGTCGTAGGCGCCGGCATGGGTGGCGCCGTCGGCGCCGACCAGGCCCGCGCGGTCGAGGGCGAAGCGCACCGGCAGGCTCTGCAGCGCCACGTCATGCACCACCTGGTCGTAGGCGCGCTGCAGGAAGGTCGAGTAGATGGCGCAGAACGGCTTCATGCCCTCGGTCGCCATGCCGGCGGCGAAGGTGACGGCATGCTGCTCGGCGATGCCGACATCGAAGGTGCGCTCGGGAAAGCGCTTGGCGAAGGCGTCGAGGCCGGTACCTGACGGCATGGCCGCGGTGATGGCGACGATGCGCTTGTCGGCCGCCGCCTCGGCGATCAGCGCTTCGGCAAAGACCTTGGTGTAGGACGGCGGGCCGGGCGGGCCCTTGGACTGCTCGCCGGTCACGACGTTGAACTTCACGACGCCGTGGTACTTGTCGGCGCTCTTCTCGGCGGGCGCGTAGCCCTTGCCCTTCTGGGTCACGACGTGCAGCAGGATCGGTCCCTGGTGGTCGGTGTCCCTGAGATTGCGCAGCACCGGCATCAGATGGTCGAGATCATGGCCGTCGATCGGGCCGACATAGTAGAAGCCCAGCTCCTCGAACAGCGTGCCGCCGGTGAGCAGGCCGCGGGTGAACTCGTCGGCGCGGCGCGCCGCCATCTCGAGCGGCCGCGGGAAACGGCGCGCCATCTTGGCCATCAATTCACGCAGCGACAGGAACGGGCGCGAGGAGATCAGGCGCGAGAGATAGGCGCTCATGGCGCCGACCGGCGGGGCGATCGACATGTCGTTGTCGTTCAGCACCACGATCATGTTGGCCTTGCTGGCGCCGGCATTGTTCATGGCCTCGTAGGCCATGCCGGCACTCATCGCGCCATCGCCGATGACGGCGATCACCTGGCGCGCCTCGCCCTTCAGCTCGCGCGCCACCGCCATGCCGAGACCGGCCGAGATCGAGGTCGAGGAGTGGGCGGCGCCGAAGGGGTCGTACTCGCTCTCCGCACGGCGGGTGAAGCCGGAAAGGCCACCGCCTTGCCGCAGGGTGCGCATGCGATCGCGCCGGCCGGTCAGGATCTTGTGGGGATAGGCCTGGTGACCGACGTCCCAGATCAGACGATCGTGCGGCGTGTCGAACACGGCATGCAGGGCCACCGTCAGCTCGACCACGCCCAGCGACGCGCCGAGGTGGCCGCCCGTGACGGACACCGCATCAATGGTCTCGGCCCGCAACTCCGCAGCGAGTTGCTTCAGCTGCTCGGTGGAAAGATTGCGCAGATCGGCCGGCTGCCTTACCCGGTCGAGCAGTGGGGTCTTAGACGAAGCTGACATGGACAATCCTTCAGCGCGCTCTCATGTTCGTAAACAACGCATTCATCGTTCCGAGCGCGCGACATCTTGCCGCCGCCGGGCCGGGGCAGACGGTGGCGACTGGCGCATACCACCAAGGCTTGCGCCTGCGATCACAGTAGCGGACAATTGATGACGTCTGCAAATCTCCAATCCAGAAATAGGTTGCGTTGCCTCGGTGGCAAGCCAGCCGATCAATGCCGATATCCCACCCCTGGCGTGCCCCACTGAGGAGTAGATCTGGATGCGGGTAATCATGGCGCAGCCCCGAGGTTTTTGTGCGGGCGTGGTGCGCGCAATCGAGATCGTCGAGCGCTCGCTCGAGAAGTTCGGCGCCCCGGTCTACGTTCGGCACGAAATCGTACACAATCGCCATGTCGTCGAGCGGCTCGAGCGCATGGGCGCGGTGTTCGTCGAGGAGCTGGACGAGATTCCCGACGGCGCGGTGACGATCTTCAGCGCCCACGGTGTGGCCCAGTCGATCATCGACGAAGCCAAGTCGCGCGGCCTGCCCGTGCTCGATGCGACCTGTCCGCTGGTCTCCAAGGTGCACCTGCAGGGCAAGCGCTACGCCTCGCGCGGCCGCACCCTGATCCTGATCGGCCATGCCGGCCATCCCGAGGTCGAGGGCACCATCGGCCAGGTGAGCGCGCCGATCCATCTCGTGTCGACCGTCGAGGACGTGGCGCGGCTGCAGCTGCCCAACGACGCCCCGGTCGCCTACGTGACGCAAACCACGCTCAGCGTCGACGACACGCGCGGCGTGATCGCCGCCCTGCAGGCGCGGTTCACCGATCTCGAAGGCCCTGACGTCGCCGACATCTGCTATGCGACCCAGCATCGCCAGTCCGCCGTGCGCGAGCTCTGCGCGGTGGTCGACCTGCTGCTGGTGGTCGGCAGCCGCAACAGCTCCAACTCCAACCGCCTGCGCGAGATCGGCATCGAGCAGGGACTGCCGAGCTACCTGATCTCGGACGGCAGCGAGCTCGATCCCAAGTGGCTCGAGGGCGTGAAGGCCGTCGGCCTGACCGCCGGCGCGTCGGCGCCTGAGGAGCTGGTGCTCGACGTCATCGAGGCGCTGCGCCGGCACGGCAAGGTCGAGGTCGAGCAGATGGACGGCGTGCAGGAGAACATCGAGTTCCGGCTGCCGGCCGAGCTCAGAACGAAGGAAACGGTTTCTTAGGTAAAGTCATGGGTATTCCACTCCATCAGGCCGCGCGCATCGGCGGCTATCTTCTCCGCCAGCATCTCAGCGGCCGCGAACGCTATCCGCTGGTGCTGATGCTGGAGCCGCTGTTCCGCTGCAATCTCGCCTGCGCCGGCTGCGGCAAGATCGATTATCCGGCCGAGATCCTCGACCAACGCCTCTCCTACGACGACTGCATGACGGCGATCGACGAGTGCGGCGCGCCGGTGGTGTCGATCGCGGGCGGCGAGCCGCTGCTGCATCGCGAGATGCCCAAGATCGTGACGGGCTTCCTCGAGCGCAAGAAGTTCGTGATCCTGTGCACCAACGCGTTGCTGCTCGCCAAGAAGATCGACGACTACAAGCCGCATCCCTCGTTCACCTGGTCGATCCATCTCGACGGCAACAAGGCGATGCACGACAAGTCGGTGTGCCAGCAGGGCACCTACGACAAGGCGGTCGAGGCGATCAAGCTCGCCAAGGCCAAGGGCTTCCGCGTCAGCATCAACTGCACGCTGTTCAACGACGCCGATCCGGCCGAGGTCGCTTCCTTCCTCGACGACATGAAGGCGCTGGGGCTCGATGGCATCACCGTCTCGCCGGGCTACGCCTACGAGCGGGCGCCCGACCAGCAGCATTTCCTCAACCGCACCAAGACCAAGGAGCTGTTCCGCGGCATCCTGGCGCGCGGCCGCGGCGGGCGCGCCTGGCCGTTCAGCCAGTCGATCAACTTCCTGAACTTCCTGGCCGGCAACGAGACCTATCAGTGCACGCCGTGGGGCAATCCCACACGCACCGTCTTCGGCTGGCAGAAGCCCTGCTACCTGTTGGGCGAAGGCTACGCCAAGACCTTCCGCGAGCTGATGGAAACCACCGAGTGGGACAAATACGGCGTCGGCAAGTACGAGAAGTGCGCCGACTGCATGGTCCATTGCGGCTTCGAGGCCTCGGCGGTGAAGGACATGGTGCGCCGGCCCTGGAAAGCCGCGGCAGTCGCGCTGGGCGGCGTGCGCACCGAGGGTGCGATGGCCAAGGACATCCCGCTCGAGGGCCAGCGCCGGGCCGAGTACATGTTCTCCGGCCATGTCGAGCGCAAGCTTGACGAGATACGCGCTGGCAAGTCAGGGGGCGGCAAGTCAGGAACCGGCGAGTCCGGGACCCAGCATCCGGTGGCCGCGGAGTAGCGCGCGGAAGGCCCGCTCGGCCTCCCAGGCCGTGCGCATCAGCGCCGGTAGCTGCCAGGGTTGGGCCAGCAGCGAACCGAAGACAGCGAGGAGATCCACGCCGCCGTCCAGCCGCATGCCGACTCGCGCGGCCGGCGGCAGGGTGCGCTGAGCGGCGTCGGAGATCACGCGCGCGGCGGCGAATGGCAGGCCATGCCGACGGGCCACACGGGCCGCGAGGTGGGTCTCCATGTCGACGGCGATGGCGCCGCTCTTTCGATGCAGCTCTGCTTTCTGCGCTGCCGTCGCGGCAACAGCATCCAGTCCCAGCAGCGTGCCGCGTTCGGCTGCCGGCAAGCGCGCGATCAGCCGGGCGGTCCAGTCGGAATCGGTCGGCAGCAGGTCATTGCCATCCCGGACGGCCGCCGCCACCACCCAGGTGCCGGGCTGCAGTCCCGGCGCCAACGCACCGGCAATGCCGATGCTGATCACGCCGCGTTTGCCGACGGTGAGACGATCGAGATCGCCTGCGCCGACCGCGACCTCGACGCCGGGCCCGCTGAGGATGCGCCGCTCGCGTTGCAAGCCGCAGACCGCGAGGATCGTCACATGCCCCAGCCGACGCGCCGGCTGTTGGTGCGGCGCAGGTTGCGGTAGCGGGCCAGCGCCCATAGCGGGAAGTAGGCGGGATAGCCGTGGTAGCGCAGGTAGAAAACGCGCGGGAAGCCGCCGCCGGTGTAGTGATCCTGGCGCCACAGCCCGTCGGCGCCCTGGTTCTGGCGCAACCAGGCGATGCCGCGCTCGACCGCGGGATGATCGACCTCGCCCGCCATCATGAGGCCAAGCAGCGCCCACGCGGTCTGCGAGGCGGTCGAGGGTGCGGGCTCGTAGCCGCGATAGTCGAGCTTGTAGCTGGTGCAGTCCTCGCCCCAGCCGCCGTCGGCGTTCTGGATCGCGACCAGCCAGTCGGCGGCCTTGGCGACGCTGGGCCGCGTGCGATCGAAGCCAGCGGCGCCGAGCGCACACAGCGCCGACCAGGTGCCGTAGATGTAGTTGACGCCCCAGCGGCCGAACCAGCTGCCGTCGGCCATCTGATCGCGCTCGAGATAGTCGAGGCCGGCGCGGAACACGGGATCGGCCGGGCCCTTGCCGAGCTGGGCCAGCATGCTGAGGCAGCGCGCGCTGACATCGGCGGTCGGCGGATCGAGCAGAGCGCCGTGATCGGCGAATGGGATGTTGTTCAGGTAGTGGTCGACATTGTCGGCGTCGAAGGCGGCCCAGCCGCCGTTGCCGCTCTGCAGGCCCACGATCCATTCGGTGCCGCGCGCGATCGGCTGGTCGTAGCCCTTGGCTGCCTTGCTCTGGCGCTGCGCGCGATCCATCGCCATGACGACGACGGCGGTATCGTCGAGATCGGGATAGTGGGCATTGCGGTACTGGAAGGCCCAGCCCCCAGGCCGCACGTCGGGCCGGCGCTCGCTCCAGTCGCCCTTCGCCTCCAGCTCCTGCAGCGGCTTAAGCCAGGCAAGCCCGCGCAGGGCTGCGGCGTCGGTCTTGTCCTCCTGCACCTCGAGCATGGCCTGGGCGGCGAGCACGGTGTCCCACACAGGCGACACGCAGGGCTGGCAATAGGCCTCGTCCTCACGGATCACCAGAAGCTTGTCGAGCGAGCGGCGGGCGATGGCATAGTCGGGATGATCATTGGGATAGCCCAGCGCGTCGAACATCATCACCGAGTTGGCCATGGCGGGATAGATGGCGCCGAGCCCATCCTCGCCGTTCAGCCGTTCGGTGGTGAAGGCGACGCAGCGATCGATGGCGCGTTGGCGCATCCTCCTGGGCCACAGCGGTTCGACCAGCTTCAGCACGCGATCGAGGCTGTTGAAGAACAGCGCCCAGCCGCGATGGGCGTGCGCCGCCACCCGACGCTCGGCGCGGCTTGCCGTGGCGAAGAGCTCCTGGATCTCGATGCCGCGCGGATTGCGCGCGCGCTTGCGCAGGGCCGCCAGCACCAGCAACGGCACGATGACGGTGCGCGCCCAGTAGGACATGCGCGACAGATGGATGGGGAACCAGCGCGGCAGCAGGATGATCTCGACCGGCATGGTCGGCACATGCGCCCACGAGAGCTGGCCGAACTGGGCCAGCATGATGCGGGTGAAGACGTTGGCCTGCTCGGCGCCGCCATGCGCCAATATCGCGGCCCGCGCCTTGGCCATGTGCGGCGCATCGGGACTGTCGCCGACCATCTTCAGGCAGAAATAGGCCTTCACCGACGCGCTGATGTCGAAGGCGCCGTCATGGAACAACGGCCAGCCGCCATGCGCGCCCTGGATGCGGCGCAGATAGACGCCGATCTTGCGCTCGAGCTCGAGATCCTCCGGCTCGCCGAGATAGTGGCGCAGCAGGATGTATTCCGAGGGGATGGTGGCGTCGGCCTCCAGCTCGAACACCCAGTGGCCGTCGGCGCGCTGACGATCGAGCAGCGCCTGGGTGGCGCGGTCGATGTCGGCGTCGAGGCCGTCGGGAAGGGTCGAGGTGCTATCGGGCATGGGGATACGCAAGGTTGGCGGCGGTGTTGCCCGACCGGATGGCGCCCTCGATGGTCGCGGGCAGACCGGTATCGGTCCAGTCGCCGGCGAGGAACAGGTTGGACCACGCCGTGCGCGCAACCGGCCGGCGCGCCGCCTGCGCCGGGGTCGCTGCAAAGGTGGCGCGCTTTTCCTTGACGATGCGGCAGGGCGGCACCGGACCGGTGAGATCGTGGACCACCGAGACGTCGCGCCACAGCAACCGGGCGAGGTCGTCGGCTTCACGGTCCATGAGATGATCGGCGGCGCTGACGGTGACGGAGAGGCGATCGTGGAAGGCAAACACCCATTCCGCCGTGCCGCCGATCAGGCCGACCATGGGCTTGGCATTGGCCGGCGGCATGACACGGAAATGGGCGTTGAGGATGGCGCGGAACGAGTCGGGCGCGTCGAGGCCGGGCAGCATCTTCTGGGCAGCCCATGGCGGCACCGCCAGGATCACGCGATCGTCAGGCTGCAGCGCCTCCTGTTCCTCATCGAAGGCCAAGCCGGCCACCCTGCCCTCCGCAAACGTGATGGCGCGCAGCGAGCGGCCGAACCGAATCTCCGCGCCGGCGCGCTGCAGCCGATCGAGGGCGGGATCGATGAAGGCTGCGGCGAGGCTGGGCGAGGCGACCAGCGGTCGCATGTGGCGCCCGCCCTTGGCCAGGGTCTCGCGCACGATGGCGCCGGCGAGGTCGGCCGAGGCCTCCTCGGGCGCGGTGTTCAGGGCCGACACCAAGACAGGCCGCAGGAACTTCTCCCACAGCACCGTGTCGCGGCGAACGATCTGGTCGATGCGCCGGCCGGGATGGCGCCACAACAAGGTCAGCAGGGCGAGGTAATCGCGCACATACGTGCCCGGCACCCGGCGGCTCGCCCGCAGGATCCACCACGGGACGGGCCCGTCGTTGGGACTGATCGTCCAGCGCCGACCCAGCTGCAAATCCAGGAAGGTGAATTCTGCGTGGTCGGGCCCCGCGAGCCGGTCGCTGGCGCCGATGTCGCTCAGGTAACGGGTCACCGCGCCGTTGCCCGAGAGCACCAGGTGATTGCCGTTGTCGATCGTCTTGTCGAGCTGGCTGTCGTGATAGGAGCGGCAACGGCCGCCCGCCTGCTTTGCCGCTTCGGAGACGACGACGCGCTGGCCGCGGCCAGCCAGGGCCACGGCGGCCGATAGCCCGGCCAGCCCGGCGCCGATGACGTGAACGGTCATCCGAACACGCTGCAGCGGATGATCAGGTAGAGCAGATGCGGCTTGCTGAGACGGGCGCGACGGCGCGGCGGCGCCCAGCCATCGGCCAGCATCTGCTGCAGCAGGGCGCGATAGACCGCCCCCATCAGCCGCGGCGCCAGCAGGCGGCCGCGCGGCCTCGACCGCATCACGCGATCCGCCGCCGTGAAGTGCTCGATTGCCTGCGAGACGAGCGCGCGGCAGGCGCGATCGACTCGTGGATCGCCGATGACGGTGCGCGGGTCCGTCGACTCGATGCCGGCCTCGCTCAGCAGCTCGCGCGGCAGGTAGAGGCGGCCGATCTCGGCATCTTCGTCGAGGTCGCGCAGGATGTTGGTGAGCTGCAGGGCGCGTCCGAGGTGATGGGCCAGCTCGTTGCCGGGCGCCTCGTCCATGCCGAAGACGCGGACCGAGAGGCGGCCGACGGCGACGGCGACGCGATCGCAATAGAGGCCCAAGGTGGCGAGATCGGGCGCGCGGATATCCTCGGCGACATCCATCTCCATGCCGTGGATCACGTCGAGGAAATCGGACTGCTTCAGGCCGAAGGCTTTCACCGGCTCCTGCAGGAAACTCGCCTGTCCGGCGGGGCGACCGGCATAGAGGTCGTCGAGATCGCGGCGCCACGCGGCCAGCGCCTCGGCGCGCGCGGGACGCGGTCGCGTGCCGTCGTCGGCGATGTCGTCGACCAGGCGGCAGAACATGTAGATCGCGAACATCGCCTCGCGCTCGACCTTCGGCATGAGGCGCATGGCGGTGTAGAACGAACTGCCGGAGATGCGCGCCTGCAGTGCGGCGACGTCGGATTGCTCGGGCGTGGATGAGGCCGCGGTCATCCCTGGCTGCCGTGCAAACCGGGTTGGGAGCCGAACATCCGCCCCAAACGCCGGAGCGCGACACCGAGGCTGCCGCGCAGCGCGAGGCCCGCGGCTTCCACGGCATGATGATGGACGCGCTCAGACAGCGGATCGCGCCGCTCAAGGCGATGCACCAAACTGTCGGCCAGCGCCTGGATGACGCCGACTTCGAGGGCGAGCCTGCGATCGGCGATGCGATCGGCGAAGGGCCGCGATTGGTCGAGAAGGGTTGCCGTGCGGCGTGCCAGGCCTGTGATGACGTCGCGCAACTTCGGGGTAGCGTGTCGCTCGGCCAGCGCTTCGACCGTCAGACCTTGGGCATCCAGCACATCGAGCGGAATGTAGACGCGGTCGAGATCGCGATAGTCCTTGGCGCAATCCTGCAGATGGTTGATCACCTGCAGCGCATTGCAGAGCGCGTCGTTCAGCGGCCACAGTGCCGCCGCCTCACCATGCAGATCGAGCACGAAGCGGCCGACGGGCGATGCCGAATAGCGACAGTAATCCATCAGGTCGGCCCAGTCGGCGTAGCGCCGCTTGGTGACGTCGCGCCGGAACGCCTCCAGCAGATCGAGCGCATGGCGGTCCGTCAGGCCGCGCGCCTGCAGGGCGGCGTGCAGAGCCTCGCCCTCGCTGCTCGCACCGGCTTCGCCGCGCAAGCCTGCCTCCAGGCGATCGAGCTCGCCGAGCTTGTGCTCGGCCGCTGCCGTCGGATGGTCGGCGACGTCGTCGGCGGCGCGCGCGAAACGGTAGAAGGCGAGGATGGTCGGGCGCAGCTCGGCGCGCACCAGGCGCGAGGCCACCGGGAAGTTCTCGTCGCGATGGCCCTTGCCGGAGGAGAGTTCGCCGGCGGTCACGCGTCACCCGCCATGGCCTGCACCCGGCCCTTCCACAGCCCGCCGCACCCGCGCCAGAAATCGAGCGCCGACTGCAGGGTGAAGCCGGCATAGGCCGCGCCGATGGCGGGAAGCGCCAGCCCCCACAAGGGCGAGCGGCGATAGAAGCGCAGCATCGGCTGGAAGGTGACCGCCATGATGAGCCAGGCCGCCAGCCCCAGCCAGCGCGCGGGCCCTTCGGCGAACAGAGCGAGCAGCGGCGGCGCGACGTAGATCAGGGCCATGCCGACGATGGTGCCCGCGAGCGCGACGGGCGAGTAGCCGAGCTGGGCGTAGGCCGAGCGCGAGATCATGCGGCCGATCTTCAGGAAACCGCCATAGGGACGCAAGCTGGTGGCGCGCCGCGTCAGGCCGAGCCAGATCGGCCCCTGCTGCTTCAGGCGCCGGGCCAGCGCACAATCGTCGATGATCTCGGAGCGGATGGCGGCGATGCCGCCGGCGCGCTCCAGCGCCTGCCGTTGCACCAGCGTGCAGCCGCCCGCCGCCGCGGCGGTGCGGCGATCGCTGCGCCCCACCCAGCCGAAGGGATAGAGCATCTGGAAGAAATACACGAAGGCGGGAATCAGGAACCGCTCGGCCCAACCGACGCACGACAGCTCGGCCATCAGCGAGACCTGCACGCGGCCTTCGCGCT